>DATLZA010000031.1 GCA_035574235.1 Planctomycetota bacterium
CTCTGGCGAGCCTGATCGTGAGCGTGGCGGCGTACGCCGCGGGCTCGGCGGCGGCGCTTCGGGCGCTGCGGGCGGGGAACCCGCGGGGCCTGTGCGGGGCGCGGGGGTGCGCCCTGGCGGGGGTGCTTTCGTACGTGGCGCACGGGGCGTGGGAGGTCGCCACGGCCGGACGCCTGCCCGTGGCCGACGCGGCGGAGGCCTTCGCGTTCCTGTCGGCGGCGTCGGTGGCGGCCGCGCTGGCGCTCGACTGGGCGCGCGGGCTTTCGATTCTGACGGTGGCGACGCTTCCGCTCGGGGCGGCCACATCGGCGCTGGCCCTGGCCCTGTGGGCGTCGTCGCCGCCGGGGCGGCCGGCGATGCCGGGGGACGCGATGGGGACGTGGACGGTTCTTCACGTGCTCGTGGCGTTGGCGTCGTACGGGGCGTTCGCGCTGGCGTTCGTGACGGGGGTCGTGTACCTCGTCGAGCACCGCCAGCTTAAGCATCACGGGGCGGGCTCGATTCTGGGGTTCCTGCCGGCGCTCGAGACGGTGCGGCGGCTCAACGTCCGGGCGATGGCGGTGGGGGCGCTGCTTCTTCTGGCGGGGCTCCTGGTGGGCTACTTTCAGGCGCGCGAGCTTTACCGCCGCGAGTTCGACCGGCTGGACCCGAAGATTCTGCTGACGACGCTCACGTTTCTGACCTACGCGGGGATCCTGCTTCTGAGCGCGCGGCCGGCGTTCAAGGGGCGGCGGACGGCGCTCGGGTCGGTGCTGGGCTTCGGCCTGCTCATGATCAACTTCTGGGCGAGCGTCTTCTGGAGCGATCTTCACCGGTTCCGGTAGGGGCTCATGGAGATTTCCGTCACGGGACTCAACCACAAGCGGGCCCCGGTGGAGCTGCGCGAGAAGCTCGCCGTGGACGGGGCGGCGCTGGCGCCGACGCTGGCGGCGCTTCAGAAGGGGCTGGGGGCGCGGGAGCTGGTGATTCTTTCGACGTGCAACCGGGTGGAGCTGTACGCGGTGCACGAGGGGGAGCCTCCCGGCGTGAGGGAGGTGGCCGCGGCGCTCGGGGCGCGCCCGGGAGTGTCGCCCGAAGCGCTCGTTCCGGCGCTCTATCGCCACCACGGGGCCGATGCGGTGCGGCATCTCTTCCGGGTGGTGTCCAGCCTGGACTCCATGGTCGTGGGGGAGACGCAGATTATCGGGCAGGTGAAGGACGCCTACTTCGCCGCCAAGGAGGCGGGAGCGACGGGCCCCGTCTTCAACCGGCTTTTCCAGCACGCCCTGTACGTGGCCAAGCGGGTGCATTCGACGACGGCCCTGGGGGAGCGGCAGGTCTCGGTTCCCTCGGTGGCGGCCCGGATGGCGGAGAAGATTTTCCAGGATCTGTCGTCCAAGACGCTCGTGGTTCTCGGGGCCGGGGAGACGGGGGAGTTGACGGTGGCGGCGTTTCGGAACCGGGGGATGAGCCGCATTCACGTCGTCAACCGGACGCCCGAACATGCGCGGGCGCTGGCGGAACGGACGGGGGGGAAGGCCTACGCGCTGGAGGATCTGCCACGGGTGCTTCCTCTGGGGGACGTGGTGCTGGCGTGCCTGAGGTTCGAGGGATACGCGATCGGGCCCGCCGAGGTCCGCGCGGCGATGCAGGCGCGCCGCCAGGAGCCGATGTTTTTGATCGACATCGCGGTTCCGCGGACGGTCGATCCGGCGGTGAACGAGATCGAAAACGTTTACCTCTATAATATTGACGACCTCGAATCGATCGTGCGGCAGAACCTGGAGGAGCGGGAGCGGGAGGTGGAGCGGTGTTTGCCGCTGGTGGAGGCGGAGACGCAGGTCTTTCTCAAGGAGATCACGCCGCCGGACGTGACGGCGCTTTTGGCGAACGTACGGGAGCGGCTGCAGGCGATTGCCGACGAAGAGCTTCGCCGCACGTTGGGGCGGCTCAACGGGCTTTCCGAGAATCAGAAGCAGGAGATTTCAGAACTCGCGCGCCGGATTATCAACAAGGTGCTTCACGCCCCCTCGGAGACGCTTCGCGGCGGGGGGCTCTCGGAGTCGCATCATACGATCGTAGAACTCGTTCGTAAGTTGTTCGGCCTCAATAGAAAAGGAGATGATCCATCCTAAGGCTGGATCTTGACATCGCGGCGGGGGGCGTGTTATAAGAGGTTTGCTCCGGGCCTTGCGCTCTTTTGTGGAAACTTTGTGGAAATTGTTCGGGGGCAGGAGGCGAATCGCGAATTGCGGGGAATCCCCCCCGTGAAGCCCCTTTCCCGGCAGGAAACGCGCGCGGATTCGGCATTCGCGATTGGCTCCCTGGAACGTTTCCTGGGGAAAAGCCCGTGAGGGGAACCAGGCTCAAGGTCGGCACCCGGGGGAGTCCGCTGGCTTTGGCGCAAACGCGCCTTGTTGTCGAGCGCCTGAAAGCCGCCCATCCGCGCCTCGATTTCGACCTCGTACCCATCCGCACCTCCGGAGATCGGATAACATCGGCGGCGGCGCTTCGGCGGGGCGGCAAGGGGTTGTTCGTCAAGGAGATCGAGAAGGCGCTCCTGGCGCGCAAGGTGGCGCTGGCGGTCCATTCGATGAAGGATCTGCCGACGGAGCTTCCCGAGGGGTTGATTCTCGGGGCGGTCCTTGAGCGGGCGGATCCTTCGGACGTCTTCATCGGGCGCACGCCGGTTCCGCTCGAGAAGCTTCCGGCGGGGTCGGCGGTGGGGACTTCGAGTCTCCGGCGGCAGGCGATCCTGAAGTCGCTTTATCCGCATCTGCGGTTCGTGGAGATGAAGGGGAATCTGGACACGCGGCTGGAGAAGTTGCGGCGCGCGCAGTCGTCCCTGGCGGGGATCGTGGTGGCGGCGGCGGGGCTTCGGAGGCTTTATCCGCAGGATGGAATCGCGGCGCAGGTCCTGCCGCGGGACGTGGTGGTGCCGGCGGCGGGTCAGGGGGCGCTGGGGGTGGAGGTGCGCGCGGCGGACGGGGAACTTCGCGAAATCCTGCGGGCGGTTCATCACGAGATCACGGCGGCGTGCGTGGAGGCGGAGCGGGAGCTGCTGCGGCGGCTGGAGGGGGGATGTCAGGTGCCCCTGGGGGCGTACGCGGAGCCGTCGGACGACGGACTCCTGACGCTTCACGCCTGTCTGGCGGCGCCGGACGGCTCGCGCGTCCTGCGGGCCAGCCAGACGGGAACGCTGGAAGATCCGCGGAGCGTGGCCGAGGCTCTCGAGACGCGGCTCGTCTCGATGGGGGCGCGGGAGATTCTGGCGGCGCTTCGTCCGCGGGGCGGGGCGCGCGCTCCGCGGCGGTGAAGCGCCCGTAACGCACGTCTTTCCCGAGTCTCCTTACCGTCGTATAAACTGCAAAGGGGACTCATGCTCCGTCTGGCCGCGGCCGTCCTGGGCGCGCTCCTTCTGGCGCAGGAAGGGCGGGTGGAGCGGGGCCGTGCTCCCGGGCGTCCGCTCCGGCCCGCCTCCGATCCCGCCCTTCAGGCGCTTCTGTCCCGCTACGAGATCGCGGAGAAGGACTTTCCGTGGGAGCTTAAGTTTCTCAAGGAGAGCGACCGGTTTACGCTTGGGTGGCTCACCTTCCCGTCGCCGGTGCGGGGGCCGGTCGAGGCCAACAACACCGTCTGGGCCAAGTACTGGCAACCCAAGGGGGGCGGGGGAAGGCGTCCGGCGGCGCTGGTGCTGCACTGGCTGGGAGGGAGCTTCGATCTTCTGGAAGTCGTCTGCGGGAAGCTCGCGGAGGAGGGGATCGCGGCGCTCATGATGTACATGCCGCATTACGGTCCTCGGCGGGCGCGGGAGGGCGAAGGGCGGCGGCGGCTGATGACGCTCGACATGGAGGAGACGCTGGCCAACGTCCGCCAGGCGGTGCTGGACGCGCGGCGGGCGGGGGACTGGCTGGCGTCCCGGCCGGACGTGGAGCCTTCGCGGGTGGGGATTGTGGGGATATCGCTGGGGGCGATTCTGGGGAGTCTGGCGGCGGGGGTGGATGATCGTTTCGGGCGCAGCGTGTTCATCATCGGGGGCGGGGATCTTCCGGCGATCGTGCTGAACGGCTCGCGGGAGACGGCCGAGCAGAAGCGGGCGCTGGAGGAGGCGGGCTACACGGCCGATCGGCTGCGGGCGCTCTGGCGGGAAATCGAGCCGTGCACGTTCGCGGGACGGATTCGGACGGAGGAGGTTCTCCTCATCAACGCCGAGTCGGACGAAGTGGTGCCGCGCGAGTGCGCGGTCCGGCTCTGGGAAGCGATGGGGCGGCCGAAGATCCGCTGGATCAAGGGGGGGCACTACGCGATTCTCTTTCAGCTCGGCGGGGTGGTGAAGGAGCTCGTCGCGCACCTGCGCGAGCGGACGGCCTACTGAGGGGGCAGGAGTTTCCAGGTCCCGTCCACTTTTTTCCAGTGGAGCGTCATTTCCGGGGTGGAGACCACGGTGACGGTTCCCGAGTCGCCCGAGACGCGCGCGGACTTCAGGTAGAGGGGGCTGTCGAAGCGGAACCTGCTTTCGAGGAGCTCGGTGATCGTTCGCTTCAGGGCGATCTCCTGGGCGGGTTCGTAGTGGTAGAATTCGAGGATTTTGGTGATGTCGCCGCGGTTGAAGGCGTGGGCGTACTCGCGGCAGCGGGCCTCGAGCTCCTGGGCGGCGGAGGGATCGGCGGGCGGTTCGGGCGTCGCGGAGGCGGGCGTTTCGGAGGGTCGGCCCGCC
>DATLZA010000032.1 GCA_035574235.1 Planctomycetota bacterium
CTTCTGGACGATGTAGATGAACTGCTGGGTGGGGTTGACGCTCTTGAGGACTTCGGCGCCGACGGCCTTGGCCTTGACGCGTTCGATGAAGTCCTTGACGATCTTGAAGTTGACGTCGGCCGAGAGGAGGGCGCGGCGGACTTCCTGGAGGCCCTCCTCGATGTTGCTTTCGGTCAGGCGCCCGCGGCCGGAGAGTTTCCGGAAAACGGCGCCGAGGGATTCCGTCAGGGATTCGAACATGGGGGCATTCTACGGACCGGAGGGGCGGAAGGCAAAGGCTGATCCGGCGCAACCGGGGGGCGCAGGGCGGGGTTGAATGGAAGGAGCGGGACGATCGGATGAATTGGAAAGGAGGAGGCGATGGGTCTTGGACGATGGGCCGGGGCGCTGGCCCTGGGGCTGGCGCTGGCGGTCGCGGCCGCGGCTCAGGAGGAGAAAAAGCAGGACAAGAAGCCCGGGCGTGCCTTGGGGCTTCCGACGCCGGCGGATCTGAAGGAGAAGGTTGCGTTCGACGACGAGCAGTGCAAGAAGGCGGACGAGGTTCTGGCCGGCTACAAGGACAAGATCGCCGAGCTTCAGAAGAAGATGAAGGAGACGCCGGAGGCGGACCGGAAGGCGGTGATGCAGGAGGTCAAGGCCCTGCGCGCCGAGGTTCTGGGGAAGCTCCGGGAGATCTGCAAGGACGACGAGCAGAAGAAGAAGTTCGACGAAGCGACGGCGCCGGTGAAGAAGAAGAAGGAAGGCGCCGGGTCGTAGCGGAAAACCGGGTCATCCGAAGGGCGCGCTCTCCGAACGCCGGGGGGCGCGCCTTTTTTTCTACACCGCCTCGCGGAAGGCGACGGGTTCCGGCTTGAGGTCCACGCGCTTGATGCGGGCGCCGAGGGCCGCCAGGCGCTTTTCGATCTGGTCGTAGCCGCGGTCGATGTGGTAGACGCGCTGAAGGAGCGTCTGTCCGCGGGCGGCCAGCGCCGCCACGAGAAGCCCTGCGCCGGCCCGGAGATCGCTCGCCATGACGGGAGCGCCGGAAAGTTCTTTGGGCGCGCCGATGACGATCGCGCTGGGACCTTCGCGGCGGATGTT
Organism: Planctomycetota bacterium; assembly: GCA_035574235.1. NCBI lineage: Bacteria > Pseudomonadati > Planctomycetota > Planctomycetota bacterium. Next base: position 1,081 of record DATLZA010000032.1, read on the forward strand.
GGCCCCCATGCGTCCGAGCTCGGGGACGTGGTTGAAGCGCTCGGGGTAGATGCGCTCGGTGATGATGGAGATGCCCTCGCCGCGGGTCATGAGGGCCATGAACTGGGCCTGCATGTCGGTGGGGAAGCCGGGGTAGGGGAGGGTGGCGACGCTGACGGGGCGGAAGAGGCCGTTTCCGATGACGCGGATCCAGTCGGGGCCGGTCTCGATGTGGACGCCGGCCTGGCGCATGCACTCGATGACGCACATGAGGTGGTCGGGGGTGCAGCGCTCGATCGAGACGTCTCCGCCGGTCATGGCGGCAGCGGCCATGAAGGTGCCGGCCTCGATGCGGTCGGGGATGACGTCCCAGACGGTTCCGTGGAGTTTGCGGACGCCGTGGACGGTGAGGCGGGGGCTTCCGATGCCGTCGATGCGGGCGCCCATGCGGACGAGGAGCCGGGCGAGTTCCTGGACTTCCGGCTCGCAGGCGGCGCATTCGATGACGGTGGTCCCGGGGGCCAGAACGGCGGCCATGAGGACGTTTTCGGTGCCGGTAACGGTGGAGCCGAAGGGGCCGCCGAGGTACATGGTGGCGCCCTGGAGGCGGCGGGCGGTGGCGATCACGTAGCCGTGTTCGACGGCGACGGAGGCGCCGAGGGCGGCCAGGCCCTTGAGGTGCAGGTCGATGGGGCGGTCGCCGATGGCGCATCCGCCGGGCATGGAGACTTCGGCGCGGCGGCGCTTGCCGACGAGGGGTCCCAGGACGCAGACGCTGGCGCGCATCTGCGAGACGAGCTCGTAAGGCGCGCGGCAGTTTTTCTCGCTGAGGACCTGAAGCGTCATCTCGTCCCCGCGGCGGTCCACGCGGACGCCGAGTTGCTGGAGGACGGAGACCATCGTCTTGATGTCGCGCAGGTCGGGAACGCGGCGAAGGACGAGTTTTCCGTCGGAAAGGAGCAGCGACGCCGCCATCATGGGGAGGGCGGCGTTTTTCGATCCGCGGACTTCCACGGAGCCGCGCAACGGGCGGCCCCCTTCGATGACGAAAGCGTCCATGAATGTCCCCCTCTCGCGTTCGTCATAATTTATAAATCATAAAATACAAAAAGCAAGGACCCTCGTCCGGATCTTCGCCCGGGGTCAGCGCGGAAGGCGCGCCTTCTGGGCGGAAGCGAGCGTCTTGAGTTCGGGGGTGGCTCCCGGGGCTCCGAGCGCCCGGTCGTACCACGCGGCGGCCGCCGCGGCGTCGCCCCGGCGGCGGTGGAGCTCGCCCACAAGGTACGCGGTTTCCGCGGCGGTTCGGGGGTCGAGCGCCCCCGATTCGAACGCGGCCGCGTAGGCGGCGCCCGCCTTCTCCTGGTAGGCGCGCTCCAGGGGAAGGGACGCGCGCAGGCGGGCGGCCGCCTGGGCCACCACGGAGTTTTCCGCCTCGTGCGGGGAAAGCGCCTCGAGCAGGCGCGCGGCGTCCGCGTTTTCCCCGTGGCGGCGGTAGAGCCAGGCGGCGAAGTAGAGCGCCAGCGCGCGCGGGGCGCCCACGGCTTTTCCGGCCCGGAGATCCGCCTCCAGCCGCGCGGCGGCCTCGAGCTCCAGCTCGGTCCGGTTGCGGCGGCCGACCTCGAGCGGCAGTCGGTGGAGCCCCGCGCGCTGGAGCAGGGCCTTCCACTCCTCGAAGTCGTCCAGGGCGGGGGCCCCCTGCTGCCGGGCGCTCCAGGAGGCGTAAAGGTACGCGCGCCCCACTTCGGCGGGCGGCGCCCCGCGGAGTCGAGCCGTCTGCGCCAGAAGATCGAACTTGACGTGGCCGGGGATCTCGTCCTGGCGCATCCCGCGCCGCAGCGGAACGGCCGGCTTGAGGCCCTCGCGAAGGCGCCGCCGCTCCTCGTCGGACAGCGCGGCCGAGAAATCCTTCTTGAGCCCCGCGAACCCGCAGGAGGGGCAGACCCAGGCCAGGAACTCCAGCGGCGTCGTCTTGAAGGCGTGCGGGCAGCCGTCCGCGTCGCGGCCGCCCCATGAATTGGTCGAGAGAATCTCCACCGCCGTGAACCGGAAACCGTCCACGGGGCAGAGCGCCTCGACCGATCGCTTTTCGTCCGCTCCGGCCGCTCCCAGGAGCGCCGCCGCGAGGATCGCCTTCATGCCCCGGCCTCCACGACCCGGTCGAACCCGTCGAGGTCCTTCAGTATATGGACGTCGCGGAAGCCGGAGCGTAAGGCGAGATCCGCGACGGCCGCGGTCTGATGGGGAGCGCACTCCACGAGGAGCCGCGGGGCGAAGGCGCGCGCTCCCGAGACGAGGCGCCGGAGGATCTCCATTCCGTCGGGTCCCCCGTCGAGGGCCAGGCGCGGCTCGTGCCGCACCTCGGGGGGAAGGGAGGCGAATTCCGGCGTCGCCACGTACGGCGGGTTGGAGATCACCAGGTCGTAGGACCCCGGCGCGAAAAGATCGGCCTGGACGAATTCGATCCGGTCGGCCACGCCGTGGCGGAGGGCGTTGCGGCGGGCGATCTCGAGGGCCCGCTCCGAGACGTCGGTGGCGACGCCGCGGGCGCCGCGGACGGCCAGGGTCACGGCCACGGCCCCGGATCCCGTGCCCACCTCGAGGAAGCGTCCGGGGACCCCGGCCGCCTCGGCCAGGGTTTCCGTGCTCGGGCGGGGGATGAGGACGGAGGGAGTGACTTCGAACTCCAGTCCGCAGAATTCCTCGGTGCCGACGATGTAGGCGACGGGCTCCCGCCGTTCGCCGCGTCGGGCGACCAGGCGCCGGAAGCGGGCTTCCTGTTCGCGGGTGAATTCAGGGGGCGGGGCGCCGAGCGCGGTTCGGAGCGGCCGCCCGGCGGCGAAAGCCGCCAGGAGCTTGACGTCGGGTTCGGGGTTCGCGATCCCCTGGTCGCGCAGGTATTTGGCCGCTTCGGTGAGAAGGTTCACGGTCCGGCGCGATCCGGTTCCGAGGGGGGTCCGGACGGCTTCTTGCCGAGGGCCTCCAGCTTCTTGCGGCGCTCGGCCTCCTGGAGTTTCCGGATCATCTCGTCCAGCTCTCCCTCCTTGAGGAAGGCGTCGAGCTGATGGACGGTGAAGCCGATCCGATGGTCGGTGATCCGGTTGTCGTGGAAGTTGTAGGTGCGGATCTTCTCGCTGCGGTCGCCGGTGCCCACCTGGGTGCGGCGGAGCTCGCGCCGCTCGCGGGCGCGCTGCTCCTCGTAGTGCTCGTAGAGGCGGGCCCGGAGCCAGCGCCAGGCCAGCTCCCGGTTACGCGTCTGGGAACGCTGATCCTGGCACTGCACGACGATCCCCGTGGGCAGGTGCGTCAGGCGCACGGCGCTCTGGGTCTTGTTGACGTGCTGGCCGCCGGGCCCGCCGGCCGAGTAGGTGTCCACGCGGACGTCTTCGGGCTTGATGTCGACTTCGACCTCTTCCGCCTCGGGGAGGACGGCCACCGTGGCGATCGAGGTATGGATGCGCCCGCTCGCCTCGGTTTTGGGCACGCGCTGGACGCGGTGGGCGCCGGTCTCGTACTTGAGGTGCTTGTAGACGTCCTCGCCCTCGATCGCGAGGGTTCCGTACTTGAGCCCCCCGAGGTCGGTGTGGACGACGTCCATGAGCTGGACCTGCCAGCCCTTGCGCTGGGCGTAGCGCATGTACATTTCGAGGAGCTCCCGGGCGAAGAGGCAGGCCTCCTCGCCTCCGACGCCGGGGCGGATTTCCACGATGACGCTCCGGGCGGCGTGCGGGTCGGCGGTGAGGGCGATCTCTTCGAGCTGGGCGATCAGTTCGGCCTCGCGCGTCTCGAGGGCGGCCACTTCGGCCCGGGCCTCGGCCTTGAGCTCCGGGTCTTCGAGGAGCGCCTGGGCCTCGCGCTTCTGTTTCTGGACCCGTTCCAGCTCGCGATAAGGGGCGACCACGCGCTGGAGCTGGCCGCGCTCCTTCATGAGGGCGGCGTAGCGGGCGGGCTGGGAGGCCACGGCGGGATCGGCGAGGAGTCGTTCGATTTCCTCGAAGCGGTCGACCTTCTGGCGGATCTGCTCAAGCATGGAGTATCCCCGGGGAGGGGAGAAGCGGGGTTACGGATTCCGGGCCGGCCCTTCCTGCGGGTTGGCGGGGGCGGGGCCGGCGGGTTTGGGGGTGCCGAGCGTGGCGGCGATCGTCTGTTGGGCGCGGGTGGCCTGCGTCTTGGCCGGCGCCGCGGGCTTCCGGGAGGCGGGCTTGGCGGCGGTTTCCTTGGCCTTCTGGGCGGCCTGGCCCTGCCATTTGCGCTGGAACTTCTCGACCATGCCGGCGGTGTCCACGAACTTCTGCTTGCCCGTGTAGAACGGATGGCAGTTCGAGCAGACCTCGACGGCGATACGCTCCTTGGTCGAGCGGGTCTTGAAGGTGTTCCCGCAGCCGCAGACGACGGTCGCCTCTTTGTATTCGGGGTGAATGCCCTTCTTCATGGGGTGGGGAAGATAGCACACGGCCCCGTCGAAATCAACAAAAAGGGCCCTGAAGCGCGGCCCCCGGGAGGGGGCCGCGCTCAGGGCGACCAGGGGAGGATCAGTGCGCGCGACGTACGCCGCGGACGATAAGGGACCGGGCCGGCGGCGGGAGGATCGTGGTTTTGCCGTCGTACTCGATCTGAACGCTTCCTCCGACCGTGAGGTCGGGCTCTACGATGCTTCCCGTGGAGACGAGGGAGCCCGGGGTATCGGTGGCGTTGACGGCCAGGAGGGCGCCCTGGAGCGTGTAGTTGCCGCGGGCCTCGATCTGCTCGTTGGCCAGGACGACGCCCTGGTACTGCACGGTGCCGGCCGAGCCCGTTCCACGCAGCCGGACGTCCCCGTTGGCGACGAGGAGCGTGTTGGAGGAATTGCCGTCGGGTTTCTTCCAGGGGACGAACTTGCTGTTGCCGCCCAGGTGGACGTGGCCATCCACGATCAGGGTCATTTCGTAGGGGGAGGAGCTTCCGGCTCCGGTCATTTTGAAATCGCCTTCGACGTAGTAGATGCGCGGCGGGACGGAGGCGCCGCCGCTGATCGTCCAGGTGTAGCGGCCGGTGGTGCCGTCCACCGAGCCGGTGAAGGGGTACGTGGCGTCGGTTGCGGCCACCCGGTTTCCCGCCGCGTCCACCCTGTAGAACCGGCCGTCGCGGCCCAGGATGACGACCCAGTCCCGGTATTCGTATTCGGCGGAGATGTAGTCGGTGACGTTGACGCGGTCGATCGGCAGAGCGGGCTGGTTGGAGCGGATGCCGCCGGGGGGCGGATTGCTCATCGTGATCGAGGCGGTGCCGCTGGCGGTGACGGACTGGGAGACTTCGGCCTGGGCGCTGCCGTTGCCCGTGACATTTTCGTTGGAATGGACCAGGCCCTTGGCTCCGCGGATCTTGAAGGCGCCCTGGAGGTTGATCGAGCCGTTCGAGAGGACCGCGCCGGGCGGCTCCGGGTCTTTGCGCGGGTACTCCACGGTCGCGGTGATCTGCCGCTGGGTGCCGTCGCGGAGCGTGGCGGTCACGGTGACGTGGACGGTCCGATCGCCGTCGATGGCGGGGTCCCGCTGAGCCTGGCCGGCGTCCTCGGGATTCTCGACTTCCCAGCGGTCTCCGTCGCCGTCCTCGTCCATCCCGTCGCCGTGCTCGTCGTCGTTGTCGATCATGACGACGTGGTAGGCGCCCTTGCCGAACGGGATGTTGACGGCCAGGAACTCCCGGAAGTCGGAGGGGATGAGGGTGTTGTCGGTGGAATCGGGGCTGTAGGATCGGAAGGCGGGATCTCTCTGGAGGTCTTCGAAGTACTCCTGCCGGACATGGGAAAGGCGGGTGAGCCTCCAGGGGTTGATGGGCGAGAGCCCGCCCTCGGAGAGAGCTCCGGAACCCGGTCCCGGAGCCTGTCCGGAAAGCTCTTCTTCGAGCTGGCGGCAGTAGGCCAGGGCGTCGTTCCAGGCGTCCGGGTTGGCGTTGCGCCAGTGGAGGAGGGCGCGTCGCGCCCGCTCGAAGCCGGCTTCGCAGATGAGGAGGGCCTCGTCCGCCTGGAGGGCCGCGTGCTGGGCGCGGGTCCGGAAGAGCGTCAGGGACAGGAAGGCGCCTCCGAGGCCCACGACGAGGACCACCACGATCGTCGAAGTCAGGAGAGCGCTCCCACGGATGCGCGCGTGCCGGTTGTTCGTCATCGCTGCCTCCTCTCGCGCGGGACCCGGGAGGCCGAACGGACCGGGGAGAACGGCGCTCGCCGGAGGGGTCGGAGAAAAACGTCCCGGCGGCGGGCGGCATCCCCCGCCTTCCCTCCTCAAGTCCTCTGTCTCTTGTATAACCCATTGTCAATGTAATCAGCGCAAAAATTTTGGGTTACCGGGCGGAGCGGAGGGGTGAAGGGACGCGGAGGAATTACTGTTCCTGCGACCGCTTCCACCAGTCGGACCAGCGCTCGTGGTCCAGGCCGATGGACTGTCCGGTGATGCCGCGGAGGGCCCGGCTGGCCGCCTGCTGCATGTTCGGATCGGGGTCGAGCAGCCAGTCGATGAGCACCGGAACCGCCTTGCGGAGCCTGAGGGTCTTGGCGGTTTCGGCGAGCTGAACCCTCGGCCAGTAATCGCGCTCGAGAGCCAGGCGCTCCACGATCTGGTCCTCGAGATCGCGCGCCTCGACCGTGGCCAGCCCCAGCGCCGCATGGGCCCGCACGAGAGGCTCCTCGGCCACGAGGAGCCTCGAGAAAAGCGGGGTCAACGTCTTGTTCGTGGACTTGGCCAGGGCGGCCACGAGATCCACGCGCGTTTCGCCGCGCGCGCGCTCCACGGCCTCGCCGAGGACGCGCAGGAGATCCTCGCCGCGGCCCTGCTTCTCGGCCAGGGTCGAAAGCGAGAGAATCGCCTGGCCTCGGACGGAACGGTCGGCGTCGAGACACAGCTCGGAGAGAGCGTCGAAGGCGTCCGGATCGTTGAGGCGTTCGAGGGCCGCGGCGGCGGCCGCGCGCACGCCCGGCTGGGCGTCCTTCAGGAGCGGCCGGACGAGGGCGGCGCGTCCGGGCTCGCCGAACTCGCCCAGAAGGCGCGCCGCCTCGGCGCGCACGTCCCCCGCGGGGTGGCGCAGGAGCTTCTCGAGCGCCGGAAGGGCCGCCTTGTCCTTCTTCTCGAGGAGGGCCGCCGAAACGGCGGGGCGGATCTCGGCGTCCGCGCGCGCCAGGAGGTCGGTCAGGAAGGCGGCCGGGTCGGCGCGGCCCTCGGCGGCCTGAAGGATCATCTCCTTCCGGCGCTCGGGCGTGGCGTCCTTGAGGCGGGCCTCGAAAGGATCGGTCTTGGCGGAGGAGCGGTTCGATGCTTCGGAGGAAGGATTTCCGGAGGGTTCGGAGGTCCGGGCGGCGGCCGGCGCCTCGCCGACCGGCGACGGCTTGGGGACGACCCGCGCGGGCTCGCCCAGGCTGCGGAGCTTGACGAATTCGATCCGCTCAATCTGATCCCGCCGAATGATCATCTCGCCGGCCGACATGCGCAGGACGATCTTGGAACCGTCCTGGCGGACGAGATGGCCGTCCAGGAAGTTCCCGTTGCGGAGATGGACCCGGTGGAAGCGGACGTCGTCCCTGGAGCCGTCCTGGCCGAGGGCGGGGCGCGCCAGGAGAACGAACGCGCCCACCAGGAATCCCGCGACGCCGGCGAAGGCGCCCCTCACTGGACCCTCCGGACGCTGCGGACGATGAGGGCGCGGGCCGGCGGCGGGAGGATCGTGCTCTTGCCGTCGTACGTGATCGTGACGCTGCCGCCCACGGTGAGATCCGGCTCGACGGTGCTTCCGGTGGAGACGAGCGAGCCCGGCGTGTCCGTGGCGTTGACGGCGATGAGCGAGCCCTCCAGCGTGTAGTTTCCGCGCGCTTCAACCTGTTCGTTGGCCAGGACGACCCCTTGGTACTGGACGGTGCCGGACGTGCCCGTTCCGCGAAGTTGGACGTCCCCATTGGCGATCACAAGCGTGTTTGAGGAGCTTCCGTCCGGCTTTTTCCACGGGGCGAATTTGCTGTTGCCGCCCAGATGGACGTGGCCGTCCACGATCAGCGTCATTTCGTAGGGCGAAGTATTGCCCTGGCCGGTCATCTTGAAATCGCCCTCGACGAAGTAGATCCGCGGAGGAACCGAGCCTCTGCCGCTGATCGTCCAGGTGGAGCGGCCGGTCTGGCTGTCGACGGATCGGGAAAACGGATAGGTCGCATCGGTGGCCGGGACGCGGTTGCCGGCGGCGTCGATTTTATAGAAGCCGCCGTTTCGGCCCAGGATGACGATGGCCGACCGATTTTCATACGTGGGGGAGAGGTAATAAGAGAGATCCACCCGATCGATCGGAATGGGGGGCTGATTGGAATTGATCCCGCCGGGAGGGCGATTGCTCATCGTGATCGAGGCGGTACCGCTGGCGTTGATGGATTGCTGAACCACCGCCTGGGCGCTTCCATTCCCTCGCACGTCCTCGTTGGCCTGAACCATTCCCTTCGCGCCGAGGATCTGAAAAGCTCCCTGGAGGTTGATCGTTCCGTTGGAGAGCACCGCGCCGGGCGGCACCGGGTTGGTCGACGGATATTCGACGAAAGAGACGATCTGCCGCTGGGTGCCGTCCCGGAGCGTGGCCGTGACGATCAGGAAGACCGAGCGGTCCCCGTCGATCGCGGGATCCCGGTTGGCGGCCGCCTGTTCCGCCGGGGTGTCCGGGTTCCAGCGATCTCCATCGCCGTCGTCGTCCACTCCGTTTCCGTGCACGTCGTCGTTGTCCACCATCACGATATGATAGGCCCCTTTGTTGAAGGGGAAATTCCGGCCGAGGAGATCCTTGTAGTTAGAGGGCACGACGGTGTTATTGGACGCGTCGGGGCTGTAGGTACGGAACCGGGAGTCTTTCTTGAGGGCCTCGAAGTATTCCTGCTTGATGTAGGGAAGGCTCGTGAGCTTCCAGCTCACGATGGGGGAAAGGGACGGGGAGGATCCGCCCCCGGGCCCCTGAAACGAACCTTGCATGGAAGACGTGGTGGTCTGGGAGGGATCGCTCACCGTTCCGGAGAGCTGCTGTTCCAGATCGCGGCAGTACTGGAGCAGCTCGTTCCATGCGGAAGCGTCGCGGTTGCGCCATTCGACCAGGGCCCGGCGGGCCATCTCGAGTCCCGCCTCGCACACGGTCATGGCCTCGTCCGCCAGGATGGCGGAATGCTGAGCCCGGGATCGAGAAAGGGTCAGAGAGAGAAAAGCGCCCCCGAGGCCCACGACAAGCACCACAATGATGGTGGAGGTGAGCAGGGCGCTGCCCCGGCGGCGTTCGCGCGCGTTTTTCCGCATGGTGTTCCTCCCCGATCGAGCGCTGTTTCTCATGGCTGATCGTTCCTGAAGTAGATCATTTCCGTAGCCCGCCGCACCATGAAGTTCTTGCCCGTGTCGTCCCACGTGCCGTGGTGGACGGTGACGCGGATTCCCGCGGAATTGGTTCCGGGCGTCGCGCTGGTGATGGTGGCTCCGCTTGCGTCCACGTAGCGGAAGAGCCAATCCCGGTCGGCCGGAGTCGCGGCCGAGCCGTCGAAGTCGCCGTTAAACCGGCCGGAGGAGGCGACCGCCAGCATCGCCTGATCGCTCAGGACGGACCGGCGTTCCACGAGTCCCGTGGCGGCCAGGACGTACTGAACGATCTTGCCCCGGACGAAGGTGTCGTTGCGGTCTCCGTCCCGGTTGACGTCGAGATTCGCGACGCGGGTCTGGAGCACCGGCAGGAGCGGGAGCCCCGCCGTATTGGTCGCCTGGGCCGTGATGGGGGCCGAGGAGCTTTCCCGGATGGCCAAATCCGCCTCGAACCGCAGGACGCAGGTTTTCCCCACGCCGGAGGGATCGTTGTAGCCGGAAGCGACCGAGTAACCGAACTGGACCTGGCCGGCGGCGTTCTGGCTGACGGGGATCTGGTACCGAAGAAGCGTATTGAAGGAGGAAAGGTCCGAAAAGCGCGCGGTCATGAACTGAGATTTGCAGAAGTCGATGAACGCACGCCCCCGCGTCTCGAGGTCGGACCCGATCGTCCCTTTGGCGGCCGTTCCGGAGGCGGCGATCATGACGCTGAGGGTCATGAGCACGACCAGCACGAGGATGATCGAAGCGATCGAGACCTCGAGAAGGCTCATCCCCGCCCGGCGGCGTCGCGGCGTTCGGCTCATGGCGAGTACATGCTCCTCATGGAGTACTGGGAGGGACCCCGGACGCCGACCCACTGGATCGTGACTTCGACGTCGATGAGGTTGGCGTTCGTCGGGACGCCGCCGGGGCCCAGGTTGCGGATCCGCGCCAGGCCGTGGCGCCCGCCGTTGGTCTTCGGAGGATTGAGTCCTTCGACGGTAAAGGGCTGATAAAGGGACGAGGAGGGGTTGGAGACCTCGGTCCAGGGCCGCACGCGGAGCTCCTCGAGCTTCGTGGCGGCGGCGTGTTTGGCCACGTCCAGCTCGCGCGTGTATTCCTTGGCCCGGACGGTGTGCAGGATCATGCTCACCGCGCCGAAAAGGGCGATCGCGACCACTCCGAGGGCGACCATGAGTTCCATCAGGGTCAGGCCCCGGCGGTGTCGGGGCGGGCGGAAGGTCGCGGCGGCCGGCTCGTTCATCAGAGTCATCTTCATTCGGGCTCCAGGATACTATAACCCATTTGCAATGGGATCAGCGGAGAAATCCGAGCGGACGGCGCGGAGGGCGGGCTACCGCTTGGGCTTGTTCTCTTCCCACCAGGTGCGCCAAGGGGCCGGATCGGCCCCCAGGTTCTGGCCGGTGATCGTCCGGAGCGCCCGGAGCGACGAGACCCGGACTTCGACGTCGGAGTCCTCCAGCCATTCGATGAGCGTCTCGGTCGCGTCGCGAAGGACGAGCTTCTGCACCGCCTGGGCCAGGGCGACCCGCACGGCGCGGTCCTGCTCGACGGGAAGGCGCGCCACAAGGGCCGGGCCCGAATCGCGTCCCCCGAGGGTTCCGAGGGCGGTGACGGCGGCCGCGCGCACGTCGGCGTCGTCGTGATCGAGGTATCGGACGAGCGTGGTCCAGACGCGCGGCTGCCCGGTGTGTCCCAGGGAGGCGAGGACGTCCAGAAGCGCGGCTCCTTGCGCGCGCTCCGCCGCCGTCTCCAAGGTCGTGCTCAAGAGATCTCCCATGTCGTGTCGCCGCGCCAGGTCGGCCAGGGCTCCGAGCGCGCGCGTGCGGACTTCCCGGTCGGGGTCCGCCGCCAGCGGGGCCAGCGCGTCGAACGCGTCGCGGTCGCCGATCGTCTGGAGGCCCGACACCGCCGCGGCGCGCACGGACGGATCCGGGTCCCGCAGGAGCAGCGTGAGACGCGGGGCGGCTTCCGCTCCGGCGATGGAGGTCACCAGATGGATCGCGTTCTGGCGGACGAGGGCGCTCGGGCTTTCAAGCTGCCGGTAAAGGACGGGGACGCTCCGCGGGTCCCGCAGGGACTCGAGCGCGTTGACGACATAGACGAGGATCTCGCGGTCCACCTTTTCCATGAGGCTTGCCAGATAGGGGGCGGTCTCGCCGCCGAGCTCCACGAGGCGCTGAACGATCGGGTCGCGCTGCTCCGGGTCGGACCGTTCGAGCTGACGGAGGAGAGGGTCCACCTGTTCGCGCGTCTCCGGGCGGGGGCTGAAGAGGGAGTCGGGCGTGCGGGGGCCCGCCGTTCGCGGGGGACCGGGGGGCGGCGTGGGCGGACGGGACGCCGGCGGGCGGGCAAAGGGGTCGCGGCGGCCGGCGGGATCGTCCTTGGGCGGCGGGGACGGACGACGGGGCGGCGTCAGCTCCTCGGCCTTCTCGCCGACGCTCCGGAGCTTGATGGCCTCGATGCGCTCGATCTGGTCTGCGGCGATGCGCATCTCGCCGAACTTCATCTTGAGGACCACTTCTCGGGAGGTCTGCTGGACGATGAGTCCGTCGAGGAAGTTGCCGTTCTTGAGGTGGACGCGCTGGAAGCGGACTTCGGTGCGGTCTTCCTGAGGGGAGGCGAGAGATCCGGAGAGGACCAGCCCGATCCAGAGCGCCCCGGTCTCGAACATGGTTCCGTCCTCCCTGGGAATCCCGACTTTTAAGGATAGCCTGCGTCCGGCGGGATCGCAAATCTTATCGGAGACGGCCGCGCCGGGCGGGTCCTTTCAAACTTTCCCGCCGATTTCCGGGAAAATCGTGTATCTATGAGACGAGGGTAGAAAGGGAAGGTGCGACCGTGCGGGTTCGACGCGGTTGGGGAGGGAGTTCCGGCCTCTCGCTGATCGAGGTCATGATCTCGATCACGGTGCTGGCGTTCGTCCTTCTGGCGTTCCTCGGGATCATGCACAGCTCCAGCCAGCTGAGCGCTTCTTCGGAAGAGATGCGGCTGGCGATCGTGGATCTCCAGGCGGCGATCGAGGACACGTTCGCCGAACCCTTCGGCGCGGCCTTTCTGACGAACTTTCCGAACGGCTACCCGCAGCCCGTCGTCGTGGGCGGCGAAACCCGGCCGAACCCGGCGACCCATCGTTTCGCCAAGTACTGGGATCACAGCGGCAATCGCCGGGTTCTGAGAAACGAGCGCGTCTGGATGGTGCATCGCGCCTGGGGAGGCAATACGGCGGCCGACCCCGACTGGCTGGAATACGAGATCGTGATGACCTTTACCAACCATAAAGGACTGCCCCAGCGCGAAAGCGTGGTTCTGCGGAGGTCCAAGTGAAGGCACGGCGGCGGGACGGGGGCTTTACGTTTCTGGAGGCGATCATCGTCCTGGCGATTACGGCGGTGGTCGTGGCCGGGACCTACGCGGTGATCGTGGCCACGGTGCGCGGGGACGAGAACCTTCGCGCCCGCATGAAGCTGCAGCTCGAAGCGATCCGCACGCTCCAGGAGCTGACCAGCCTTCTTAAGACATCGGGTCCGGCGGACTTGAACCGCAACGGCATCCGTGACGCGGACGAACCGCCGCTTTTCGTTCAGGACGGAAATCCGTGGTCGGGCTCTTTGTCCGCCCTGAACACGGATAATCCCGCCGTTGTTTATGGAAGTCCGGATCCCTACGGCTATGGAGGACGCAGCGTCGAGATGGCGTTCATGCTTCCCGGGCCGGCCGACCCGAGCGATCCGCGCGGTCGTCCCGTGGGGTCCGACGGGTTCACCCGGTGGGGATCCCAGGGGGTTCCGGGAAGGACGGACGTCTACGCCGTCGTGCTCGTTCCCGACCCGGAGGCGCGCACCGCCGCGCAGCGGCAGGATCCTGCGCGCAACGAGCTTCAGCTCCGGGAATACGATGCCTCCTCCCCGCGGACGCTCCTGCGGAGCCGAACCATGGCCCGAGGGGTCGAGCGGATCGTCTTCCAGTCGTCCGGCCCCGCGACCCAGCTTCTGACGGGGGCGTATCCCACCTCCCCCGAGTTCGCCAACGACCCGGAGCTCGGACAGCCCCTGGGTCTTCATCAGATCCGCGTCACGCTCTGGATGCGGAGCGTCGACATGCAGGGGCGGCTGCTCCGGATGCGGCAGTCCAGCACGGTGAATCTGCGGTCGATCGACCGATAGTTTTAAGGAGCGGATCCATGAGGTATCGCCGGCACGTCCGGGAACGCGGTCTGTCGCTGATCGCGATGCTCCTCATCGTCGTGCTCGTCGGCGGCGTCGCGTCGGCCTTCATGGTGATCAGCACGAACCAGTCGCGGGCCGTGACGGTGATGCGCGACAAGATGCGGGCCACCTACCTGGCCGAGGCCACCGTCGAGGAGGTGGTCAACATGCTCCGCACCGCGTATGCCAACGGCGTCTTCCGGGGCGCGGACAGCATGCAGAGCGCCACGTTCACGATCAACGGCCGCCAGGTGACGTACCGGCAGCTGCCGTCTCCGCCGCCGACCTCCTCCGGCGAGCCCGCGCGGCCGAGGTTCCAGATCCGTCCCTCCCGCCCTCAGGACCGCGTCTTCATCGGCGGCGTCCCCGGCGACTATGTGGCGACCAAATATAACGAGCTGCGGCCGCAAGGCGGAGCGACGTCCGAGGCGGAGGTCTATTTCGAGATCGAGTCGGAAGTGCGTCTCGGAAACTCGCTCGGCTACGTCATCCGCAACGTGGAGCTGGAGGCGATTTCGCTCTTCAACTTCCTGGTCTTCTACGGAAGCTCGAACATGGATCTCGAGTTCCTGCCCGGTCCCGCCTGGACGGGCACGGGCAAGATCCACACGAACGCGGATCTTTACATCGCGGCGGGCACGAGCATCGATCTCTACACCACGTCCGTTCAGGCGGCCGGGGAGATCTACCGGCATCGCAAGGACAACGGTTCGTACACACAGAACGGCGGCCCTGTTCGCATCCGCTCCATGGACGGCAGGACGAGCGTGACGTGGGGCACCAGTTTGGAAAGCGCGACCGACAACGGCGCGGCTCCCCCGACGGACAATCCGAATTGGCCCAACGACTCGGCCGCCCTTCAGGCCCTGGGCGTGAAGAGCCGCACCACGGGGGCCACGCGCCTGGAAATTCCCAGCCCGGGATCCATCCTTCCCCCGACGTCCTGGGAGCCCCAGGGAGGGCATTTCTACAGGGAGGCGGCCAACCCTTCGGCCGGCTCGAACGGGTTGGTGATCGTCACCGACAGCGCCGGAAGAACCCGCGCGCTCTTCAACGACGGCCGCGGGCAGCGGGACGTGACCTCGACCCTCGTCACGGCCGGCGCCTTGACGACGAGCGCGATCTCGGATACCCGTGAATCGAAGACGGCCCAGGTGCCCGTCACGGTCGTGGACATGCAGAAGCTCGTGCAATCCGGCTATTATCCGAGCAACGGGGTTCTGTACGCCTACCGCGAAAGGAACCCCCTGCCGCCCGGTCCCGACCAGCCCCCGACGCCGCCCGCCGTTCCCGAGGGAGTTCTGATCAAGAACGGCAAGGAGCTGGGCAACGGCGGCGTCACGATCGCCTCCAACGGCCCCGTCTACGTCCAGGGAGACTTCAACGCCCCCACGAATCCCGCCCGGAAGCAGCCGGCGGCCGTCATCGCCGACGCGGTAAACCTCCTTTCGAACGCCTGGGACAACAGCAAGCCCGTCAACGGCAGCCGGATTCCCACGGCGTCCGACACCACCTACAACATGGCCATCATCACAGGTCAGGTGCCTACGCCCGACGGGGGCGGAGCTTACAGCGGCGGGTGGGAGAACCTCCCCCGATTCCATGAGAACTGGAGCGGAAAGCGGTGCACCATCCGCGGGTCCTTCATCAACCTCTGGCGAAGCTACATCGCCGACGGCCTCTGGGGGCAGTCGGGCGTTTATGTGCCTCCCAACCGGGACTGGAACTTCGACACGGACTTCGCCGATCCGGAAAAGCCCAAGCCTCCGGGTTTCCTGAACGTGATCTCGACGGGACGCACCGTGTACGAGGAGATGTACCGCTTCGTGCGGACGGCGAGCGGCGGCTTGCCCTGACCCGCGCGTCTTCCGCGGCCCCGGCCGGCCCCTCGCCGGTCCGGGGCCGTTTTCCTTTGCGGACGTTTCCCGGGATATAATCTCCACCGGGGGCGCCCTTCCGGAGATCCGAAAGCGCATGGCGGAGCAGGATACCGCGTTCCGGCCCGGAGCCAGCCAGTTTCCCCAGACCGCGTGGACCCTGATCGCGCGTCTTCGGGATCCCCGCGACCCGCGCGCTCAGGCCTACCTGAACCGGATGGTGGAGCTGTACTGGCGGCCGGTGTACAAATACATCCGCATCGCCTGGCAGCGCTCCAACGAGGACGCCAAGGACCTCACCCAGGCGTTCTTCGTCCATCTCCTGGAGGGCAGCCTCCTCGAGCGCGCCGCTCCCGAGCGCGGCAACTTCCGCAAGCTGCTTTTGACTTCTCTTCGGAACTTCCTGGCCAACGACGCCCGCGCCGCCCACGCCGCCAAGCGCGGCGGCGGCCGCCTGCCGATCTCCCTGGACGCGGAAGACGGCGATCCCTCCTGGGCGTCCGATCCGGCCGATCCCCAGGCGGCCTTCGAAGCCCAGTGGGCGCGCGAGCTTCTCGAGCGCGCGATCGACGCCCTCCGCCGCTCGTGCCGCCCCCAGGTCTTCGCCGCCTTCCGCCGGTTCCACCTCGAGGACGCCTCCGTCCGTGAAATCGCCCGCGAGATGGGGGAAACCGAAACCCAGGTGGCCCATCACCTCCAGGATGCCCGCGCCGAGCTTCGCCGCATCGTCACCGAGGAGATCCGCCGCTACGTGGCCGACGAGGCGGAGATCGGCCGGGAGCTGGACGCCCTCTTCCGGGGATGGCGCTCATGAAGGTGGATCCGCGCGCCTTCCGCGGCCTCTCGCGGTTTCTCGCGCCGGCGGCCGGCGGACCTCTGGCCGATCGCGCGCTGGCCGAGGGCCGGATCACCCCCGCGCAGCTCGAGGAATGCATCCGCGAGCAGGACCGCACGGGCCGTCCGCTCGACGAGCTTCTGATCGAGCGCGGGTACCTCACCGCGGAGGAGGCGGCGCGGCTGCGGCAGCCGGCGCTGCCTCCGGAGGCGGCCCGCGCCGCGGAGGATCCGGCGCGGCTGGTGGGGCATTACATCCTGACGGAGGTCCTGGGCGCCGGCGGCATGGCGGAGGTCTGGAAAGCGTGGGACCGGTCGCTCGGCCGCTGGGTGGCGATCAAGTTCCTCAAGGACCACGTGGGCCATCAGACTCAGCGCCTGGAGCGGGAGGGCCGCATGGCCGGCCGTCTCTCGCACCCGGGAATCATCTCGATCTTCGAACGAGGCCGCCACGGGGACCGGGCCTATCTCGTGATGCCCTACGTCGAAGGGGCCCCGCCGCGGCCGCCGCTGGCGCCCCGCGAGGCCGCGCGCCTGGCCTGGGAGGTCGCTCAGGCCCTGGCGTATGCTCATGCGCAGGGGGTCATCCACCGGGACGTCAAGCCCGCCAACATCCTCGTCGAAAAGACCGGCCGCGCGGTCCTGGCCGATTTCGGACTGGCGATCGCCGGCGGATCGGGAGCCTCGCTCTGGGCCGTCTCGGGGACGCCCGAGTACGCCAGTCCGGAGCAGATCCGCGGCGAGGCGCTCGACGCCCGCACGGACGTCTATTCGCTGGGCGCGACGCTCTATCACCTGCTGACGGGGCGGCCGCCTTTTTCGGGGCGCGACGCGGACGAGATCGGCCGCAAGGTTTTGGAGGCGCGGCCGGCGCCGCTTCGCGGGGTGCCCGCGCGCCTCCGGCGGATCGTCGAACGGGCCATGGAGCGCGACCGGGCCCGGCGCTATCCGGGGATGGCCGAGATGGCCGGGGATCTGCGGCGGTACCTCGAGGGGGCGGATCGGTCCCGGCTCACGTGGAAGGCGTGGGCGGCGGTCCTGGCGGCGGGGATTCTCCCGTGGGCGGTGGCGGGGGGGATCCTCTGGCGGGGGCGCGCCGAGACGCGGGAAGCCGAAGTCCGTTCGATGCTCGACGAAGCCCGCGGCGAGCTGGCGCGGGTGGAGGCGCTCCTCGCCTCGGCGGAGACGGCGGACGCGGACCGGATCCGCAGCGCCGCGTACAGCGCGGCGGCGCTTTTCCGGTATGCGGCCAAAATCGCCGGGAGGGAGCTCCCGGAGGCGTCCGCCGGAATCGGTCGCTGCTACGAGCTGACGGGCCAGGAGTCCTTGGCGGAGGAGGAATACCGCAAGGCCGAGCGGGACGTGCCGGAGGGGGCAATCGGTCTGGCGCGGATCTGGCTGCGCCGTCACCTGGAGGGCCGCCGGGAGATGGACTGGCTGGGGATGGCCCGGGGGCGTCTGGAGCGCGCCCGTCCCGGCAAGGGAGATCCGGCGGAAGCGCTTCTCCTCTACGCCTCGGGACGCAAAGAAGAGGCGCTGCGGGCGGGTTCGGCGGCGCTTGCCAAGGCATCGGGGGACGATCTTCTGCTTCTCGTGCTGGGCGTCGCGGCGTGCGACCTGGGGCGGTGGGAGGAGGCGGCGGCGCGGCTGGGGCGGGCGGTCGAGCTTCGGCCGGGGCAGGCGATCCTCCGGTATTACCACGGTGTGGCGCTGGCCGGGAAGGGCGACCGCGCCGGGGCCCGCGAAGCCTTCGCGCAGGCGATCCAGGCGGCGCCGCCGGGATGGCTTCTTCTGGCCGAAGCGGAGCGCCGGCGGGCGGAGCTCGGCCGGTAGCTACAGGCGGGCGCGTTCGTACTCCAGAAGATCCGCCAGGGTGCGCCGAAGAGGGATTTCCGCTCTCCAGCCGGTCGCTTCCCGGAACTTCGCGGCGTTTCCGGAAAGAAGCGTGGGTTCTCCGTGCCGGCCGCGGACCCGCAGGCGGAGGCGGGCGAGCGAAAGAAAGATCCGGACGATCTCTTCCACGGAGAAGGCCCGGCCGCCCGTCACGTTGTAGATTTCGCCCGGTCGGGCGCGTTCGGCGGCCAGCCGGTAGGCGCGGACCATGTCCCGCACGTCGAAGAAATCCCGCCGCGGCGCCAGATCCTGCACTTCGAGGATCGGCGGCCGGCGGCCCGCCTCGGCCTGGGCGACTTGCCGGGCGATCCGGGGGCAGAGGTAATCGGGGGACTGGCCCGGTCCGGTGTGGTTGAAGGGGCGAAGGATGACGGCGTCCGGCCGCGCGGCGCGCGCCAGCGCCTCGGCGCAGAGCTTGCTCGCCGCGTAGGGGTTCGGAGGATGGAGGGGGGCCGACTCGTCCACGCGGCGGGGCGGGAAGCCGTAGACCTGGCAGGAGCTGGCCAGGATGAAGCGTTCGGCGCGGGCGTGGCGGGCCAGGCGCGCGGTGCCGACCGCGTTGGCCCGGTAGGTCTCGCCGGCGGCGCGCAGGGACGCCGCCGGGCGCGCGAATCCGGCCAGGTGGAAGACCGCCTCGACGCGCGGAAGGCGGCGCAGGGAGAGCGTCGCCAGGTCGCCCTGGACGTCGGCCGGACCGCGGCGGTCGAGCGTGTGGACCTTCCAGCCTTCTTCGCGAAGGGCGGCGACCAGCCAGCGGCCCACGAAGCCGCCGGCGCCGGTGACGAGGGCGGAACGGCTCAACGGCGCAGCCTCTCCAGATCCGCGTCCACCATCATGCGCACGAGTTCGGGAAAGGAGACTTCGGGCTTCCAGCCCAGCTTCCGGCGGGCCTTGGCGGGGTTGCTGAGGAGGGTATGGACGTCGGCGGGGCGCAAGAGGTCCTTGTCCACGACGACGTATTTTTTCCAGTCCAGCCCCACGTGATCGAAGGCGAGCTCGCAGAATTCCCGGACGGTATGGTTCTCGCCGGTGCCCACGACGAAGTCCTCGGGTTCGTCCTGCTGGAGCATGAGCCACATGGCGCGCACGTAGTCGCCGGCGAAGCCCCAGTCGCGCCGCGCCTCGAGGTTGCCCAGGCGCAGCTCCTTTTGCAGTCCCCGCTTGATGGCGGCGACCCCGTGGGAGATCTTGCGGGTGACGAATTCCATTCCGCGGCGGGGGGACTCATGGTTGAAGAGAATCCCGCTGACGGCGTAGAGACCGTAGGACTCGCGATAGTTCACCGTGATGAAGTGTCCGTAGACCTTGGCCACGCCGTAGGGGCTGCGCGGGTGGAACGGGGTCTTTTCCGTCTGGGGCGTTTCCTGCACCTTGCCGAACATTTCGCTCGAAGAGGCCTGGTAGAAGCGGATCTTCCGGTCCACGAGCCGGATCGCCTCGAGGACGCGCGTGACGCCCAGGGCGGTGAACTCTCCGGTGAGGACGGGCTGGACCCAGGAGGTCGGCACGAAGGATTGAGCGGCGAGGTTGTAGACCTCCTGCGGCCGGACCTCCTTGAGGAGCTCGATGAGGGAAAGCTGATCGAGCAGATCGGCCTGGTGGAGGCGGAGGCGGTCGCGGAGGTGAGCGATCCGCTCGAAATTCTCGGTGGAGGCCCGCCGGACCATGCCGTGGACCTCGTAGCCTTTCTCGAGGAGAAACTCCGCCAGATACGACCCGTCCTGGCCGGTGATGCCGGTGATGAGGGCTCGCTTCATGGGCGCGGATTATAGCGGCGCCCCTGGGGGCTCGGGAAACGAATTACGCGAAGTAGGCCTTGCCGGACTTGTAGACCACCCCCGGCAGGAAGAGCTCCGCGTCCTCGAGCTCCTCGATTTCCTGGATTTCGATGGTCGGCCGGAGCTTGGGGAAGGGGAAGTTATCCAGGAGGTAACGTTTGGCGGCCTCGGCGTCGCGTTCGATGACGTGGAAATTCTGGTAGAACTTGCGTCCGTCGTTGCCGGTCACGAGGATATTCCATTTCTTCATGGGATGGCGCGGCCTCCCTCCGTACGGTGGGGATTATAGCTCATGGGGACCGGAGCGTGCCGCGCCTTTTCCGGGCGCGGGGGACAGGGAGGTGAAAGTGGGCGCGAGAGGAGTCGAACCTCCACGGGTGTGACCCCACCAGGTCCTGAACCGGCGGACCTGGTGGGGGTCCCTAGTGGGCCGCGACCGATTGTCACACTTTTCGGCGCAGATTTTGTCACCACTTTTATGATTCGTAAAGTCTTTTTTTGTCAAAAAATTTTTTGAATTTTTCTTGATTCCGAGAAAAAATTTGCGTAAATTTTTGCTGGCGGCCCGGGGGTGCGGTTCCACCATATCCGGCCCTCGGGTCCGCCCGAAAACGGCATGGTGGAATCGGCCTTTGAAGCAGCGGCAAATGCGACCGATGACCTGGTCCCGGTGTATCCCCGCCGTGGATATCGTCGGTCCCGCACGCCGTCCGACGTCCACCCTTCCGCCGAAAAATTCAAAGCTTGTCAAACTCGGGAGCTGCGGGCCATGATCCCGGATCCCGATACGGGTGAGTACACCCTGCGGGCCGTGACGTGTTCTGGACGCCGTGGGGCCTGGCGTTGCACCCGGTGCCGCCGCCGGTGGCAGTACCGGACCTCCCGGGCCTTGGCGCGGGTGCTGGCGGACCTCCCGGGGGAATGGGTCTATCTCGTGGTCACCGCGGACCCGCTCCGGACCGGTACCGGCGCATGGTCGACGTGGATGACGTTCACCGACTCGGTGGCCGGGCTCGTCCGGGACCTCCGGCGGGTCTACGGTGACGTGGAATACGTCCGCGTATTCGCGCAAACTGAGAATGGCCTGCCCCACGCGGACATCTTGCTTCGGGCTCCGGAGGGGGGCTGGGTGGCCCGTCGGGCTCCCGTGGGCCGTGGCCGCCGCCGGGACACTGACCGCCGCGGGTTCGACGGCCTGGATGGCCTGGGCCGGGCAATCCAGGTTCTCCTCCAGAAGCACCGCCTGGGCCATCAGCACGCCATCCAGCCCGTACGCCACGGGACAGCGGACCGGCTTTCGGGATACCTAGTCAAGTCCGAGCAACTGCCGGTATCGTCCCCCCTCCCCGCGTGGCGGGTCCTGGACGGGTCCCGGGCTGTCCGCCGGGTCCTGGCCGCGGGACGCCGGGAGCTGGACGCCGCCCCCGCTCCCGAACCCGTCCCCGTCCCCGCTCTTGATAAGCTGTATATAAGCACGGTATCGCCATTTTCTTCCCTTCCCCTCTCTCCTGACAAAAACAAATTTGTAGAAAGTATCGATGACGCGAAGGCGAAGCCTGAGCGTCCGGGGGGGATCCGGGGGGTCTCCCCCCGGTCTCACAAACTGCACCGTGTGCAGTCCCTGCGGCTCCGACACGTGCTGGACCGTGCCGTCAACGCCACCGAGTCCGCCATCGGCATCCGGCTATCGGACCCGCTCCGGGACAAACTGCGCCGCCGCCTGCGCCGCCTGAAGTTTTTCAACCTCGAGACGGTGCAGGACATTGCCCGCCGGGCCGTGGACTTCGCGTGGGGCGACCCGGAACAGATTCTTCGTCCGCAATTCCCACCTCGCGGCCTGATCGTCCCGGAGTCTCCGCCGTGGGCTGATCCGCGCCGCCCGGGCTGGGGCCACTGGACCGCATGGGACCGGGCCGTTGTCGATTGGTTTTCCGAAGCCCTGGCGGCTTTGTGGAGCCGGGAACCTGCCTTCCTCGAAATTTTGGACTGGGTTCGCGAGAACGTTCTGCGAACTGCACAATGTGCAGTGAGGGGGACCAGATGACCAGAGCCGCATTGTACGCCCGCGTTTCCACCGCCGACCAAAACGCCGACATCCAGCTTGCCCGGCTCCGGGATTTTGCCGCCGCCCGCGGGTGGACCGCCGAAGAATTCGTCGACCGTGGAATTTCCGGCTCCCGCTCGAGCCGTCCCGCCCTGGACGCCATGATGGCCCGGGTCCGCCGCCGCGAATTCAGCGTCGTGGCCGTCGTGCGCCTGGACCGCCTGGGCCGCTCCCTCCGGCATCTTCTTGGCATCATCGAAGAACTTGAACGCCTGAAGGTCGACCTGGTGGCCACGGACCAACCCATCGACACCTCCTCCCCGACCGGGAAACTGCTCTTCTCCGTGGTCGGGGCGGTAGCGGAATTCGAACGCTCGCTTATCGCGGAACGCGTTTCGGCGGGTATGCGCCTGGCGCGGCAGAACGGAGTCCGCATCGGACGTCCGCCGGTCCCGCTTCCGGGGGCGGAAGTCCTCCGTTCCCGCCTGGAGGAGGGGGCGAGTCTCCGCGCCCTGGCGAAGGAATACCGGGTGTCGATTCCGACGCTGCGCCGGGCCATGAATGCCAGCTTCCCGGCCTGATAGGGAAGACCGAACCATGTTGCCACTGATGCCAGCTTCCCGGCCTGATAGGGAAGACAAGAGGGCGGACAGGCTCCGCCGAAAAGAAAAGTAGTCCTTTTTTCCCGGTTTCTTCCCGGCTTTTTTTCCGCTGGGGAATCCGACAAAATTTAGTCGGGCTTTTTTTTCTGCTAGATCCCTAAACCCATCCGAAGCTCAATGAACTCCCCCCGCTCAAGGTCAACGGGATCCCGCGCAACGCCGAACTCCCGCCGCAGGTAGTCCCGCGCCCGGGGCGACAACGTCCGGAAAACCAGCAGGACGTCGGTCACCGCCCAAAGCTCTTGGGCCGCATCCGCAACGTGCTGGGTCGTGAAGTAAAGGTCCACGCCAAGCGCCCGATGAATCCTCAACACGCGCCGGAGAGACTGCGGCATGCTGTGGGCCGACGCATACCAACGGCTTTCGTCGAGGACTACGACCAGGTTCCCGACCGACAGGATGGCCGCGAAGAGATTCTCCGCGCGGTCAGTTTCCACGGCGGCAAACGCGCCCCGAACGGCTTGGACGAACGCCTGGGCTTCGGAGTAGTGGGGAAGATTCGCAAGCGCCGGGGTTCTCCCGGGGTCCAGCGCCAGCAGTCCTACGCCGCGTTCATGCGCCCGCAGGGTTGCCCGGCGGACTAGTTCCGTCGTTTTGCCGCTGCCCGGACAGCCGATTGCCCCGACGATCATTTTTCCACCCGGCCCAAACCGCCATTCCCAACGCCAGCCCGTCGATGACCAGCGCCACCGTGACGGCGGTTTTCGGGTCCCCCTTGGTCCCGGTCAGCTTCTCAATCGTGGTCATTGTCTCGCGCGGGAATTGACGGAGAGTTTGCAAGACGAATTCGTTCGGAGCGGGTGCGCGAAAAGGCACGAATTCCGCCACCAGAGCACACGCCAAAGTGCGGAGTCCGATGTAGGCCTGGACCGCGGCTTCCCGTTCGTTTTCCGTCGGTTCCGTTGCCGTTTTTGCGGTTTCCGTTGGGGGAGAAATTGCGGGCGCGCCCTCGAGCCCAGTTTCCTGCGCAATTTTTACCGGATCCGGCGGTTTTTCCGCGCCTTGCCCGCCCGACGATTCCGCTGGGAAAACCGTCGTTTCCGTTGAATTTTCCGGCGGTTTCGTTGAATTTTCCGTCGGCGGCGTCAACATTTCCGCCAGTAGCGTCGATTTGTCGTCCCGAATCCACGCCCGAATCGTCGATTCCGATACGCGTTCTTCGCGCGCCACCCGGCGCAGGGGTTCTCCCGCCCGAACGCGCGCCAGAATCCGGTCCCGCTTGCGCGCCTGATAGGCCACTACCAGTCCTCCCGCGGGGGTTTTTCCCGCTTGGCCGCCGACGCCGCCCCGCCGATTTTGGCCGCGAGTTTCTTTTTCAGTTCGTCCACTTCTTCGCGCAGGACCTGGTAGCGCGCTTCGAGCCGCTCCAGCCGCTCGATTTCCGCCTGGGGTTGTTCGGGCTTCTTCTCTTCGGTCATGACGTCCCCCTGCAAAATTTCCTTGGTTGACGTTATAAGCAATGCTTATAAGTGAGTCAACAGTAATTGCGAAAGGGGATGAACGATGAAGTTTGCGCTCGCCGTTGCGGCTGGGGTTGCAGCCGCGAAGCTGGTAGCTCCGAAGGTGCAGAACGCCCTGGACGTCCCGGCTACGCAGGGGTTCGGCACCGATGACCTCATTGAGCTGGGAATTGCGGTCGGGGCCGCGTACCTGATCCGCTCGGTCCTCTAATCAGGAGAAAGAGCCGTGATTCGATTCGGATACGTCGTTGCGCGCAAATCCCTGGGAGCCGGGGCCGGGTCGGCTCTTTGGGCGCAGCAGGAACTTCCGTCCAAGAACCCGGTCTACGCCTTTCATATCGACATCACTGGGACCGGCAATGACCTTTCCGACATTGACCGGGTCCGGGTCCGCCGGAATTCCGTGGTCCACGTCGACGTGCAGATGACGCATCTTCTTGCGTTGATTGGCCGCTTCACGAAGAGGATCCCCGCCACGACCGCCACGCGGTTCACCATCCCGCTGTACCGGCTCACCAGCGCCGATCAGGTCGACGCCGTGGAATTTGCCGTTGGGCTCCTCCCCGGCAACCTGGAAGTCGAAGTCCGTACCAAGTCGACTTGGGCCGCGGGCGATATGGGAATCGCGTGGACCTTCGGGGAGGATGAGGATATCGCGCGAATCGTCGGTCAACCCTACATCATGCCCGCCTCGATGTCGACCGTGGCCACGAACCAGAACAATCAGCGCCTGGTCCTTGACCCGCCCGGCGTGCTGGGGGCTCTGTCTCTCCCGTCCCCGACGAACATGAAGCGGGTGCAGTATTCCGTCGGTGGCCGCGACATCGTCGATTCGTCGGGCGTCGGGCTCCTTGAGTCGCAGGAGATTCTCTCCGGCGGCGGGTCGGATCCGCTGGTCCTCCGGTTCGATGGTGAAGTTTCGGGCCGCGTGGAAGCGATTCTCGATACCGACGCGTCCTGGTCCGCGACCGATAAGGAACTGGTCTATTGGTCCGCCGCGTAGGAGGGCCGACTATGCGCGTGAGAATTTTCAGCGCGCCAACGGTCCGCGAGAAGGTCCGGATGAGCCGGGACGAACTCCGGGCCGCCCTGGCCGCCCGGAGGAACGCGCGCCGGGATTACTTCCGCGCACGAATCGCGGCTCACAAGGCACGTAAGCGGGGGATCGTATGAGTCTCCGGAAGAAAATTAAGCGCGTTGGACGCAAAGTCCTGAAAGTTGGGGAGAAGGTCGGATCCGTGGCGCTTCCCATCGTCGGAGGAATCTTCGGCGGAACCGCCGGGGCCGCCGCCGGAACGGCGCTTGCTTCGGGGCTTTCGCGATACGGCGGGGCCGCCGCCGCCCGGGCAAAGGGGAAGCGTGGACGCGAAGCGCGCGAGAAAGGACGCAAGGCCATGAAACGCTCGGCAATGATCGGCGCTGCAATCACCGGCGCTACGGGGCTGGCGTCCGGCCTTTTCGGGTCCGGCTCCCTCACGGAGGGGCTGGGCTCGATTGCGAAAGGGATTCTTGGCGGCGGCGGAGTCGGCACGCCCGGCGTGGTCCCCGGTGAAGTCCCCACTACGGATCCCGAAGTGGCCGCCGGTGAAGAGCCCATGGAGGAAGAGGAAGTGGTCCTGGATGAAGGGGGGAAGCCGGTGACGGTCAAGCCGGGGATCAATCCTGCTGTCGCAGCCGCGGCGGCTATCGGTGCGGCCCTGCTCCTTGCGAAGAAAGCGGGGTAGTTCATGAGCCGCGAACTGTTGGCCAAGATTTGGACGGAGCCGCCCCATCAGCCGGTAGTCGTTTCCGGCCCCAAGGCGTCCACGCAATACGCCCAGCAGAGGAAGTACACCGTCCCGACGGGACAAGCGATCCTCATTTTCGATGAAAACTCTAGAGCGCAGTATCGCCTTGTCCAGGTGACGGGCGCGGACGCTGCGAAATTGATTTTTGCGAACGTGGCGAAAACGTCCGACGATGGCCTGGTGCTTAACGCGGGTGACGCCTACGAAATGGCCAGCATTTTCGGCAACCTTTTCTTGGGGAAAATCTTTGCCATCGCAGCCGGGGCTTCGAACACCGAAGTGACGATTTTTGAAATCGGCAATGCGGGGGAGTAGGAAATGCCGCTCATTCGCGGGGGATTGCCTCAACCTATTCCGGTCAAAGAGCTTGCGTCCCTCCCGGCGGGTCAGGCAAACCGCACACTCTTCGCATGCGTACAGAAAGGGACGAAGGATGCCCAGCTTTACTCCGTGGCGCCTGACGGTTCTACTCAGATTCTTTCGCGATACGGAGACGTCACCGGAAACGATGTTGTTATCGGAAATGATGTCGGCAAACAGGTCGAAGAATCACTCGCCTTTGGCCAAGCATACGAAATCTTCGTGGCGGGGACGTGGTCGGTTTCGTCCGGGACGCTGAACGTAGACTTCGTTCCGACGCCGTTGCTTAACACGGCAGTAATCGGCGGCGTCCGGAGAATGACCAGGTCCAACGCGTCCGAAACTATCACGCTCCAGCCCGTGAACGTGGACTACCTGCGGGTCCTGGAACTTGTTTCGGGGACGGATCCGGCGTCCGGGGAATTCTTCGGGCGGATTTCCGTTTTCTACACGCTCCCGCACGATTTCGGGCCGAACTGGCCGCTGTCGTACTTCGAATCCAAATTCATCGGCGCGCGCAAGGCCGCCGGGGCCTATTCTACTACCGACTTCCTGTCCGAATCTTTCGGTCACCTATCGTTCAACGGTTTCGGCACAAATCCGCCCGACGTGCGCTTGCGCGTCACGGGGGGAGGAAGCATCGTCTTGCGTAGCATGCGTGTACGGAGAATCGCATGAACGAATGCGTGAGCCGGGCCGAAGCGCTTCTTGCGGAATCCCGCGAATCGCGGGAGCTTCGCGCGCGACGCCTCCAGGAATTCGCGCGCGAAGTTGGCCGGTCCCCGTACACGCCGCCGAACGCCGACAAACTCGCGCAGATGGACGCGGATGACAGGCGCGCGGCGTCCGAATGGATGGCCCGAATCCAGGATTTCCTGGGCGAATGCGGCCCGAAGCTGGACGCGTCCGGACGCCCGGACCTCGTTGATGCACTGGGCGCGGAATACGACACTTGGGCCGGCGTGACTTCGAACATCCTTCAGCAGGAGAAAAAACTCTCGCTTGCGGAGCAGGCGCTTGTCAAAGCCGGACAAATCGCACGGGGCGTTGAACGTGCCGGATCCGACGTCTTCAAATGGGTTCTGACGGTGCTTGGGATCCTTCTGGCCATCGAGTTTTTGCGAACGGTGCGGGAATGAGAGACGCTCTCGAGGACTTCGTCAAAACCGTGCTGGCCGGGATATCCATGGTCGGCCTGCCGCTGGCGCTTCCGATTTTCATTGCGGCTATGGCATCGTCTTGCGCCGGGAAGGTCAGGGCCGCGTGCACCCGGTACGCGGATGGGCGGATCGAATGCGGGATTGAGTATCACGCGGACGGACGGCATGACCGCCCGGTACGGCCCGAAGAGGAGAAGTCTAAATGACCGCGGAAGAAATCATCAAGCTTGTGGGTAACTTGGGCGTCCCCGCCGTCCTGGCGGGGTACGTCCTGGTCCGCCTGGACGCGTCCATGCGAGCCGTGGAACGGGCTCTCTCTCGCCTGATTGAACGCCTGGACCGGACCTCCCGGATTGATACCTAAAGCCTCTCCCTCCGTTCCCCCCGTCTTTGCCGTGGTCCTGGACGGGGGGACTTTTGGGCCGGGAAGGCGTGAAAAAAAGCCTAGGAAGCTTTTTTTTCCGGTCCGACGGGTCAAACACCGTGGGGAGCTAGGGGACGCCCCCCAAAAGTCATTTCCAGGGGCCGGGCTCCCAGGCGATATCCCGCGTAGTGGGCGTCTTCCACCTGGACGCCGTGGCCTGCCCATTTGGCGACTACGTGCGGGGCGACTCCGTTCAGCCTGGCGTGCGTGACGAACGTCCGCCGGAGCTTGGCCAGTGAAATGCCCATACTGCACAAGGTCCGGGAGACTTCCCCCCAGTTTCGGGGCGGGAAGACCGGTCCGCTTGTTGGGAGCTTTTCGAAGGTCGGCAGGGCCTGGTCCAGGATGGGGACCTCCCGTCGGACGTTCGTCTTGGGCGAGAGAATGACGATTTTCCTGGCCGTCAGGGAGATATCTTCCCCCCGAAGCGCCCGAAGCTCCGTGCGCCGAAGCCCGGTCCATAGTGCCACCTGGACGATGGGCTCCAGTTTGTGTCCGCGGATCCGGTCCAGGAGTTGGCGGATTTCTTCGGCGTCGTAGAAATCAATTTCCCGCGCGGGGACTTTGGGAGCTTTTAAGTCTTCGGCGGGGTTCTCCCCGATCATCTTCCGCTTCTTTGCCCACACGAAGAAAGACCGAAGCTCTACGACTTTCTGCTTGCGCGTCTTGGGAGCGTCCGCCGCCCGGGACGCCATGTAATCGTCCAGGTGCTTCGGCGTGACTTCTGCTACGGTTTCGGTTTTGATGAATTCAATGAAGTGGCGAAGACGATTGAGCACCAGGCGGACGTACGCTTCTGAGCCGCCGCCGGTCCGAAGGTGCTGCTCGTACTCGCGCATGGCGTCCGCCCACGTGACGGCGGGGACGTCCGCTTTGGACTCCTGCTGATGGAGAAGCTCCAGGACCGCTTCTCCCAGCGCCGGGAGGAACGTATGCGGATTTTGCAACGCCAATTCCAGCCGGAGGATTTTCGGGTCCCTCGCAAGCTCCGGGTGGCCGTTCGTCCAATGATGGACCATCCGCTTTTTTTGTTCTCGCGCGGCCTGCAAGATGGCGTCCCATTTGTCGCGGGTTTTGAGGGATGAACGCCGCCGATGGCCGCCGAAATACCAGTCCATGTACCACGTTCTCCCGCGCCGATAGATCGCCACGCCGTCACCGAGTCGCACGCGTTCCATGCCGTCCTCCCTGGCATGGCCGCGTCACACTTTTCGCCACCACTTTCGGCACAGTTCGGCCTGGTGGGGGCGTCCCCGCGCGCGTAAATCCTTGGTGGGCGCGGAGGGACTCGAACCCCCACCCTCTCGCGAGGACCAGGTCCTGAACCTGGCGCGTCTGCCAATTCCGCCACGCGCCCAAATCCAGGGGGCATTATAGTCGCGGCCCCGGGACTTTCAAGGGCGAAGCGGCGGCGGGACGCGAAGGATCTATTCCTCCTCGTAGAGGAAGTTCTTGCGCAGGGACGGGTCCAGCGACGGGCGCGGCTGGCCGGCCGCGATCATGCGGCAGACGTCCGCCACTCCTTCCGCGTCGAGGTGAAGGAACTTGAGCAGTTCCGTGCGGTCGGCATGCTGAAGGAACCGGTCGGGAATCGCGTGGATCTTCACGCGGGACGTGTCGGCGTTCCGGAGGGAAAGAGCCTCCAGGACCGCGCCCCCGAAGCCGCCGAGGGCCGCGTGGTCCTCGAGCGTCAGGACCCACGGGTACTCGCGCGCCAGCCGCTCGGCCAGGTCCACGTCGAGGGGCTTGGCGAACCGCGCGTTGGCCACGGCGACGTCCAGTCCCTCCCGAAGGAGCTTCTCCCGGGCCTCCAGAGCCTTCGCCGTCATGACCCCGTAGGCCAGGATCGCGCCGTGCCTGCCCGGGACCAGAAGCTCGCCCTTGCCCAGGGCGAGCGGCGAGGACGAGATCCGGTAGCGGCCGAGGTCCGGCGTCTGCTCGCGCGGGATGCGCAGCACGCTCGGCTGCCGGAGCGAAAGCGCCAGGGCCAGCATCTCGCGGAGTTCGCGGCCGTCCTTGGGCGCCATGAGGACGACGTTCGGGAGCGTCCGGCAGAAGGCGATGTCGAAGTTCCCGTGATGCGTGGGGCCGTCCTCGCCGGCGATCCCCGCCCGGTCGAGCACCAGGACCACGGGCAGGTTGTTGAGGCACAGCTCCTGGAAGATCATGTCGTAGGCGCGCTGGACGAAGGTCGAGTAAATGGCGCAGACCGGCCGTAGGCCCGCGTGCGCCAGGCCCGCCGCGAACGCCAGCGCGCACTGTTCGCTGATGCCCACGTCGTAGCAGCGGTCGGGGAAGCGCTTGCCGAACTCGAGGAGGCCCGTTCCGTCCGGCATCGCGGCGGTGATCGCCACGATCCTCAGATCGCGGGCGGCCAGGTCCGTGAGCGCCTCGACGAAGGCGTGCGTATAGGAGGGAGACTCCGCCGGCCGCGGGGCGCCGCCGGGTTCGAGCTTCGACTCGCGGATGTCGGTCCGCACGAAGGTGACCGGCTTGTGCAGGGCGAACTGATCGCGGTCCGCGTCGGGGTGTCCCTTGCCCTTCTTGGTGACGACGTGGAGGAGGACGGGTTTCTGCTGGTGGCGCACGTTCGAAAGCAGGTGCAGCAGGGCCTTGAGGTCATGCCCGTCCACCGGCCCGTAGTACTGCAGCCCGAGCGCGGTGAACATGTTCGGGAAGAGCGCCTGCTTGAGCCCGCGCCGCACGCTCTCCAGGAAGTGCTCCACCGGCTGGCCGAGCGGAACCTTGCTCAGCCAGGTATGAAGCTCCTTCTTGAATTCCTCGTAGAGCGGCGCCGTGCGCAGTTCGTTGAAGTACGTCGAAAGCGCCCCCACCGTCCGGGCGATCGAAAAGCCGTTGTCGTTGAGGATGACGAGGAGATCCCGCTTCGAGGCGCCGATGTTGTTGAGCGCCTCGAAGGCCACGCCGGAGGTGAGCGAGCCGTCCCCGACGACGCAGACGACCTTCCGGCGCCGTCCCAGGCGCTCGTCGGCGATCGCGCAGCCGAAGGCGGCCGCCAGGCCCGTGCCCACGTGGCCGAAGTTGAACGGATCGGTCTCGCTTTCGGGTTTCCACCCGAAGCCGCACAGCCCTCCGAACTGCCGGAGCGTCGGAAACTTCTCCTTGCGGCCGGTCAGGATCTTGTGCGTGTACGTCTGATAGCTTCCGTCCCAGACGATCAGATCGCGCTTGAGGTCGAAGGTGTAATGGAGCGCCAGGGTCAGTTCGACCACGCCGAGATTCGAGCCCAGATGGCCGCCCGTCCTGAGGACGACGTCGAGAATGAGGCGGCGGATCTCCTCGGCCAGGGCCGGGAGTTCCTCCGGGGACAGCCTGTGGATGTCGTTGGTGTCGCGGATGCGGGAAAGAAGGTCGCTCATGTCAGCGGTTCCGGTGGAGCACGAGTTCGGCGATCCGCTCGAGCCGGGAGGCCTTCGGTCCCAGGAAGGCGATCGCCGCGCGGGCGGCTTCCAGCTCGCGGGCGGCCCGCCGCCGGGCCGAGGCCGCGCCGTGCGCCCGCGCGAAATTGCGCCGGCCTCGTTCCGCGGCGTCGAGTATATCATCGACCAGTTGGAACGCAAGGCCGAGGTGCCGGCCGAAGCGGGCCAGGTCGCCTTCTCTCGGCGAGTAGGCCGCCAGCGCCCCCAGGCGGCACGAGGCCGAGAAAAGCGCGGCCGTTTTCATCGCGTGGATCGCCCGCAGGGAGGCGCGGCGCGAGAGATCGAGCTGCTGGCCTCCCACCATGCCGGCGGCCCCGGCGGCTTGCGCCAGGACGCGCACCATGGGGGCCACGAGCGCCGGATCCGGAGTCCGCGCCAGGGCTTCGAACGCCGCCGCCTGGAGGGCGTCGCCCGCCAGGATCGCGGTGGCCTCGCCGAAGACGCGATGGTTGGAGGGCTTGCCGCGGCGGACGTCGTCGTCGTCCATGGCGGGCAGGTCGTCGTGGATGAGCGAATAGGTGTGGATGTATTCCACGGCGCAGGCGGCCGGCAGGGCCATCCGCGTCCGGCCCCCCAGCGCGCGGCAGGTTTCCAGAACCAGCGTCGGACGGATCCGCTTGCCGCCGCTCAGGAGGGTGTAGCGCATGGCCTCCCTCAGGCGGGGAGGGACGCCCTTCCGGGGAAGGAACCGCTCGAGCGCCGTTTCCAGAAGGCTCTTCACTCCGGCTTCTTCCGGGACGGGCGCTCTTCGGCGGGGTCGAAGTCGCGGGCGGCCAGGGTTCCGTCCTTCTCCTTGATGAGGATCTGGATCTTCCGCTCCGCCTGCTCCAGGATCGCGTAGCACTGCCGGAGCGCCTTGACGCCCACCTCGTACTTCTCGATCGACTCCTCCAGGCCCAGCTTTCCCCCTTCCAGCGCCTTGACGGCGTCCTCGACCTGCTTGAGGTAGTCCTCGAACCGCTCCTTCCGGGGAGAGGGCTTTTCGCTCATGGCGGGCATTCTATCCCGGAGGATTCGGAGTGTCCACTTCCCGTTCGCCGGGAGGGCGGGGGACCCGTTCCCCCTCGGGAGGGCGCGTCTCCTCCACGCGCGAGACGACCCGGCCGTCGTGGAGAATCGAGAGAATCCGGTCGCCGGGCCGCAGCCGGCGCGCGTCTCGGAGCACTTCGCCCGAAGGCTCCCGGCGCGTGATGGAGTAGCCGCGCGCCAGAATCCCCAGGGGGGAAAGAGCCTCGAGCCGGCCCGCCGCCTCGCGCCAGGCGGAGCGCGCCTTCTCGAGGGCGCGCGTCGCGTGCGAGCGCAGGAGGTCGGCCAGGTGATCCGCCTGGCGGCGCGCCAGTCCCGGCCGCTGCGCGACGCTCGCCGCCAGCGTCTGCGCCAGCGCCTCCAGGTGCTCGCGCAGATAGTACGGCGCCTGCCCGGCGGCCACGTCCAGCCGCTCGGAAAGCTCGTCCAGCCGCTGGCCCAGATAGACGCACAGCTCTTCCAGTCGCCCGAACGCCCGGCCGTTCCGCAGGCCGTCCAGCGCGGCCCGCACGAGGTCCGCCCGCGCGCGCAGGGCCCGCCGGAGCTTCGCGTCGAGATCGTCCAGCTGGCCCACGACGTCGTCCAGGCGCGGCACGGCCTTCACCGCGCCGTCCGTGGGCGTCAGGGCGCGCACGTCGGCCACGAAGTCGGCGATCGTCGTGTCCGTTTCGTGGCCCACGGCGCTGATGACC
This sequence comes from Planctomycetota bacterium, assembly GCA_035574235.1. NCBI lineage: Bacteria > Pseudomonadati > Planctomycetota > Planctomycetota bacterium. The sequence goes on from DATLZA010000032.1 coordinate 34,043, forward strand.
GGGATGCGCGAAGCGAAAATCGCCCGCGCCACGACTTCCTCGTTGAACGCCCAGAGGTCCTCGATGGACCCGCCGCCGCGGCCCACGATCAGGACGTCGAGGTCCGGCATCGCCAGGTTCAGGTGTCCGATCGCCGCCGCGATCTCCTCCGCGGACCCCTCGCCCTGGACGCGCACCGGGTAGACATACACCTGGGTCACCGGGCAGCGGGTGCGGATCGTGCGGACCATGTCCTGGACGGCCGCGCCCACGGGGCTGGTGACGAGCGCGATCTTGAGCGGCAGCCGGGGCAGCGGGCGCTTGCGCGCCGGATCGAAGAGACCCTCCTTGGCCAGCTTCTCCTTGAGCTGCTCGAAGCGGATCTGGAGCGCCCCCACGCCCCGCGGCTCCATCTGCTCCACGAGGAACTGGTACCGGCCGTACGGCACGTACACGTCCACGCGGCCGTAGGCCAGGACCTCCATGCCGTCCTCGGGGCGGAACCGGAGGCGGGAGACGAACATGCGCCAGAGGGCGCAAGGGATCTGCGACTCCTGGTCCTTGAGCGTGAAGTAGAGGTGTCCGCTCGGGCCGGCGGGCCGGAGATTGGAGATCTCGCCGGAAACCCAGACGTATCCCAGGCCGTCCTCGATGCGGCGCTTGATGCGGCGCGTCAGGTCGGCCACGCTCAGGACCGTCCGCTCGGAGGGCTGAAGCGTCTCCGCGGGAAGGGCCATGGCAAAGTTCAGTTTAGGGGATGCGGCCGGCGGTGTCGAACGAAAACGCGCGCGTCCGGGCCGCCGAAGGCGTGTTAACATGCCGGGCGGAAACGGGAGCGGAAAGGAGGATCGTCATGGCGCGCCGGGCGGTGTGGGCGGGTGTTCTGGCGGCGTGCCTCGGAGGCTGCGGAGGCGCTCCGGAAGCGCGTCCGGGGACGGGCCGCGTGAACTTCCTTGTCCTGATCGCCGACGATCAGGGGGAAGGGGACCTGGGATGCTACGGCCATCCCGTCCTGCGCACGCCGCACATCGACCGGATCGCGCGGGAGGGCGTCCGCTTCGACCGGGCGTTCTTGACGATCTCCTCGTGCAGCCCGAGCCGCGCGAGCCTGCTGACGGGCCGGTATCCCCACAGCACGGGCGCGGGGGATCTGCATCAGCCCCTTCCGGCCGATCAGAAGACCGTCGCGCGGTATCTTCGGGCGGCGGGCTATTACTGCATGGCCGCCGGCAAGTGGCATCTGGGCGACGCGGAGCGGGCGGCGTGGGACCGGATCGTCGAGTGTCCGGGAGCGCGGACGGCCGAAGTCGCCTTGCAGCTCCTGGCGCAACGGCCCCGCGGCAAGCCCTTCTTCTTCTGGGTCGCTTCCGTCGATCCGCACCGGCCCTACGGCGAGGAGGACGTGCCGGTGCGGTACGATCCGGCGCGGGTGGTCGTTCCGCCGTATCTGCCGGACCATCCGGAGATCCGCAAGGAGCTGGCGCGGTACTACGAGGAGATTTCCCGTTTCGACGCCCACGTGGGGCGGATCCTCGAGGCGCTCGAACGGGAGGGCGAGCTCGACCGGACGTGCGTGATCTATCTTTCGGACAACGGCATGCCGTTTCCGCGCGCGAAGACCACGCTTTACGATTCCGGGATCCGCACGCCGCTCCTCGTGCGGTATCCGCCCCGGGTGCCGCCGGGGGGCGTCCGGCGGGGTCTGGTGAGCGGGGTGGATGTGGCGCCGACGATTCTGGATCTGGCCGGGATCGCGCCGGATTCGATGCAGGGCCGGAGCTTCGCGGCGATGCTGAGTTCCTCCGAGGCGCCCGGGCGGGACGCGGTCTTCGCGGAGGCCAACTGGCACGATTACGCCCAGTTCAGCCGCGCCGTGCGCACGGAGCGCTTCCTTCTCGTGCGCAACTACTACTGGGACAAGCCGCTCTGGAACAGCGTGGACTCGATTCAGTCGCCCACGTGGACGGCGCTTCGGGAACTGGAGCGCGCGGGGCGTCTCGCGGCCGCCCAGCGGTTCCTTTTCGTCGAGCCGAGGCCGTTCGAGGAGCTTTACGACCTCGAGGCGGACCCCGCGTCGCTTGTGAACGTGGTGGACGATCCGCGCTTTCGGGAAGAGCTCTGGCGGCTGCGGGCGCGGCTCGACCATTGGCGGGTGGAGACGGGCGACGTCATGCCGGCGGTCCGGCGGCCGGACGGATGGACGCGCGAAGGGGTGCCGCTCCCGCACAACCAGCCCTGGTACGACGAGTGGCGCCGCCGCGGAGCGTCCAGTCTCGAAGTCATCAAGTAGCCGCCCGGCCGTAACTCCCGTCGGGGATCCGGCTCTCTATGGGGAGAGGTCGTCTTCCGGAGAGGAGGGTTCCATGATGCTGAAGAGCATGGCGGTGGCGGCGGCTCTGGCGGCGCTCGCGTGGATGTTCCAGGAAGGAGGCCGGCCGCAGCCGGGGCGCGGAATCGTCGCGGTTCAGGCGGACGAGGTGAAGTGGGAGCGCGTGGAGGGAATGCCGGCGGGGGTCCAGGCCGCTCACGCGGCCGGCGAGGGGGAGCAGGCTCATGTCACGCTCCTGAAATTCGCCGCGGGCACGCGGCTTGCGCTGCATCGGCACACGCCCGATCTCGTCGTGACGGTGCTTCGCGGATCGATCCTTCTGGGAACCGAAGGGCGGCCGGACCCGGCGCGCGGGACGCGGGTGGGAGCGGGGGGCTACTTCAAGATCCGGGGCGGCGCGCCGCACTGGACGATCGCGCCCGAGGAGGCGATTCTCGTCGTCAGCTCCCAGGGGCCGCTGGACACGAAGTGGGAGGAGCCGGAGCCGCCGCGCGACTAAGCGGAGGCCCCGTCGGCGCGGATCACCACGCGGCGGATGTCGAGGGCTCGGCCGGATTCCGAGTCCACCGTGGCCAGGGCTCCGCAGAGGCGGACGTCGCCGGTGGCGACCTCGAAATGGGCGGGCAGGCCGGTGGTGAACCGGTGGAGCACGCGGTCGATCCGGCGGCCGATGACGCTCTCGTAGGGGCCGGTCATGCCGCAGTCGGTGATGTAGGCGGTGCCCTGGGGGAGCACCCGCTCGTCGGCGGTCTGGATGTGCGTGTGGGTGCCGAAGACGAAGCTGGCCTGGCCGTCCAGCCACCAGCCCATCGCGATCTTCTCGCTGGTGGCCTCGGCGTGCATGTCCACGACGACGACCGGGGTGCGCGCGCGCAGCTCCTCCACGAGACGGCGGGCCGTGCGGAACGGGCAGTCCGCGGGGGTGTTCATGAAGACGCGGCCCTGGACGTGGACGACGCCGACCTTCACGCCGCCGCGGGTTTCGAAGACGGTGTGCCCGCGTCCGGGCTGATCGGCGGGATAATTGGCCGGCCGGAGCAGCCGGGGCGTGCGGTCGATGTAGGGGATGATTTCCTTCTTGGCCCAGATGTGGTCGCCGCCGGTGATGACGTCGACGCCGGCCTTGAACAGCTCCTCGGCCTCGGGAGGGGTCAGGCCGCTTCCGCCGGCGAGGTTTTCCCCGTTGGCGATCACCGCGTCGACGAGCTCCTTTTCGCAGAAGGGGCGGAGGCGCTCGGCGATGACGGAGCGACCGGGCTTCCCGACGACGTCTCCGATGGCGAGGATCCGAACCTTCATGGCGTCCCCCGTCAACGGGCGTATTCCACGAACCGGGTTTCGCGCATGACGGTGACCCGGATCTCGCCCGGATAGGTCATCTGCTCTTCGATGGACTTGGCGATGTCCCGCGCGAGGATCACGGCCTGGGCGTCGTTCACCTTGTCGCTGTCCACGAGAACCCGGACCTCCCGTCCCGCCTGGATGGCGTAGACGCCGGTCACGCCCGGCTGGGACTTGGCGATTTTTTCGAGCTGCTCGATGCGCTTGACGTAACGCTCGAGGGATTCGCTGCGCGCTCCGGGGCGCGAGGCGGAAATGGCGTCCGCCGCGGCCGCGAGCACCGTGTAGAGGTAGTTGGCGTCGGGGTCGTTGTGGTGGTTGGCCGCCGCGTCCACCACCTCCTTGGGTTCGTCGAACCGCTTGAGGAGCTCCCCGCCGATGACGGGGTGGGAGCCTTCGAACTCCTGGTCCACGGCCTTGCCGATGTCGTGGAACAGGCCGCAGCGGCGGGCCAGGCGGACGTCGAGCTTGAGCTCCGCGGCCATCACGGCGCAGAGGTGCGCCACCTCGCGGATGTGCTGGAGCACGTTCTGTCCGTAGCTCGTGCGGTACTTGAGCCGCCCGAGAAGCGTGACGAGCTTCGGGTGGACGTTGAGGATGTCCTGCTCCCGCAGGAATTCCTTGCCTACGTTGTTGATGTGCTCCTCCATCTCGCGCTTGGTCTGCTCGGTGATCTCCTCGATGCGCGTGGGGTGGATGCGGCCGTCCAGGATGAGCTTCTCCATGGACCGGCGGGCCATCTCGCGCCGCACGCCGTCGAAGGCGGAAAGGACGATGACTCCGGGGGTGTCGTCCACGATGACGTCCACGCCCGTGGCGCGCTCGAAGGCGCGGATGTTGCGGCCCTCGCGGCCGATGATCCGACCCTTCATCTCCTCGTTGGGCAGATCCACCACGGTCACCACGCTGTCGGCCGTGTGGGAGGCGGCGAAGCGCTGGATCGCCATGGAGATGATCCGGCGGGCCTCCGATTCGGCGCTCTCCTTGGCCGCGTCGAGGCGCTTGCGGATGAGGTCGGCCTTCTCCCGCTCCAGCTCCGGCTCGAGCTTGTCCAGGAGGAGCTTCACCGCTTCCTCCTTGGTGAGCTGGGCGATGCGGTGGAGCGTGGCCTTTTCTTCCTGGACGACGCGTTCGACTTCCTGCTCCTTGGAGGCCAGCTCGCGCTCCTTGCGCTCGACGTCCTTGGACTTCTGCTCGACCAGCCGCTCTTTCTGCTGGAGCGCGTCCACGCGCTTGTCGAGCATGTCCTCCTTCTTGGCCAGGCGGCCTTCGTACTGGCGCAGTTCGTTGCGCTCCTCGCGGATCTGGCGCTCGGCGTCGTCGCGCAGGCGGGCGGCCTCCGCCCGGGAGTCGGCCACGATCTTTTCGGCCCGGGCCGTGGCCTCGGCCACGATCTTCTCGGCCTCGATGGCGGCCTTGGTCCTGCGGGACCGGGCCAGAAGCGCGTACCCCGCCGCGAAGCCCGCGCCCGAGCCCGCCAGCAGGCCCAGGGCGATCCAGAGCAGTTCGGCCATGGCGAAAAGCCCTCCAGGGGTTCATCACGGCCGGCGGGCGGCAGGCGCCGGGAGGCGCCGGGGCCTTCGCGGGAAGGCGTGGCGGCAAGAACGGGCGGGGCGCAGGAGGACAGGTTTAACGGCTCCGGTCGCTGCCTCTCGGTCGGCCCCTGCCGGGAAGTATGTCCTTGGTCCTTCGACCGTGTTCTTGCGTAAGGCGGACTGCCGTCATGTCGGCCATCTATCTAAACCCTCCGCGCGTCAGGATCCTTCGGGCGAAGGGGGACTCTTCATGATTGTATAGGCCCGCCGCGTCGAGTCAAGCCGCAGATGAAAGCGCATTGCGCTTGCCGTACGTCAAATCCGTAGTAGTATAAATTCCAATCGGAGGGGGTAAGGGGCGAGTCCCGGCGTCCGCAAGACATGCCGAAACTCATCATCCGGCTCCAGAATGAAGAGTGGACCGTGGACCTCCAGGACGGGTCCCACGTCATCGGTCGCGCCTCCCAGTGCGCCATCGCCTTGAAAGACCCCAGCCTCTCCCGGCAGCACTGCGAGATCCAGGTCCAGGGAGGGGTGGCCACGCTCGTGGACCGCGGCAGCATGAACGGCACGCTCGTCAACGGCCGCCGCGCCTCCACCCACCGGCTCCTGCCCGGCGACAAGATCCAGATCGGCCAGGCGATCCTCTGGTATGAGCGCAAGAACGTGGCGACCGAGGCTTTGCCTCCGGCGCCCGTTTCGGAGATTCCCACCCCACCGCCCACCAGCCCGACCCGCCGCTCCGTGGTTCCCGCGGATCCCGAAGCGGAGCGTTCGCTGCGGGATTATGTGCTCCGGTCCCGGGGCGGCCGCCGGTGGGGGCGCGTCGCCGCCGGCGCGGCCGCTCTGGCGGCGCTCGGACTGGCGGCGTTCCTGGCGCGCCATGTCCTTTCCGGCGCCGCCCGCCCGGCCGAGACGGATCCGGACAATCTGGTCGCGCGCGACCCTTCGTTCAACGCCTCCGCCGCGGGACGCCCCGAATTCTGGGCCCTCCGCCTCTCCGGAGGCGAACGGCCGTCGAGCGCGCTGAGCATCGATCCGGTCCAGGGGCGCCAGGGGACCGGCGGCCTGGTTCTCGAGAAAGCCGGCTCGGCGGGCGACTTCGTGGTCGAAGCCGTCTATCGGGACGACCTGCCCCTGGGAACTCGCGGGGCGCTCCACGTTTCCGCGTGGGCGCGCGCGGCCGGGTTCGGGGGCCTGGCCGCCCTCCGCGTGGACTGGCTGGCTCGGCCCCGCGGACCGGTGGTGGCCGAAGAGGCGTCCCCCCCGGCGGCCGTGACCGACGCCTGGACGCCGCTGCGCTGGACGTTCGTCCGCCCGCCGGGCGCGGGGGCCGCCCGGCTGGCCCTGGCCGCGGCGGGTCCCGGAGGGAGGCTCTGTTTCGACGACATCTCCGCGCGCCTGGCCCCGGCGCCCTCCGAGGGGGCGGCGCTGGAACGGCGGCGC
>DATLZA010000033.1 GCA_035574235.1 Planctomycetota bacterium
CGTCAAGGCGATTCACCCGCCGAAGAACATCAGCGCCCCCATCGCCGCCAGAACCGCCGCGATCATCCCCCGCACCACCCGCTCCCTCACCCGCCGCGCCGCCGCCACCCCGAGCTGCGCCCCCGCCACCATCCCCGGCCCCATCGCCGCCACCACCCTCCAGCCCTCCTCCGTCATCTGCCCCGACGCCACCGCCGCGCCCACGCCGACCCCGGCCGTGAACACGAACGCGAACTGCGCCGCCGCCGTCGCCAGAATCGTCGGCATCCCGTAGCCCAGCACCAGAAACGGAACCAGAATCAGCCCGCCCCCGATCCCGAACAGCGACGAGATCAGTCCCACCCCCAGACTCACCGCCAAACCCACCGGGACGTTCACGGCGTAGCGATGCTCCCCTCCCTCCGCGTCCCGGAACTCCCGCGGCCGTCCCCGCAGAAATCCCCGCCCCGGCCGCAGCCGCGCCGCCACGAGATACGCCGCCACGCCCAGAAGAAGCGCTCCGAACGACCATGAGAACGCGCGCGACGAAATCCGGCCGATCGCCTCGCGCCCCAGCCATGCTCCCGGCAGCGTCCCGGCCGCCAGCAGGAGCCCCGTCCGGTAATCGATCCGCCGCCGCCGGACGTTCGCCGCCGTCGCCGAAAGCGCCCCCAGAAGAACCAGCCCCAACGACGCGGCCGTCGCCGATTCCGGCACGAACCCCCGCCAGAAGACGAGCAGAAACGGAACGACGAAAAACCCCCCGCCGACGCCGATCAGGGCCCCCACCAGCCCCACGGCCACGCCGATCGGAACGAGAACGAGATAGTGCATCCCTCGAGGCCGCAGGAAGTGTACCCGGAGCGCCGGATTCCGGCTACCTTCCGAGCGTGCAGGGGACCGTCCGCTTCGGCCGTCGCACGGGCGGACCCGGGTCCAGCCGCCGCGACACTTCCCCCACGAGCGTCCATTCCTGGACGAACGCGACGAAGCGGCGCGTCCCGCCGGGGCGGTCGAGGACGTCCCCGAGCCGCTGCGCCTCCGGCTCCGTCAGCTCGCGGCGCAGGTATTTTTCGAAGAGTTCTTCTTCGGAATTCATCCCTGAGCCTCGAAGGAGGAAAGTCGCCGCCGGATGCACCCCTGAAGCCGGCGGCGCAGCCGCGACAGAGCCAGCCGCACCGCGTTGACGCTGCGGCGCTGATGCCGGGCGAGGGTTTCGCACGACTCGCACCGGCCGTAGAAGCCCGCCAGAAGCCCCAGGGCGCGCGGCTCGAGCGAGGCCATGCACGCCTCGAGCGCCTGGCGGAGCCGAGCCTGTCGGTCGGCCGCCTCCTCGTCCAGGTGATCGCGCAGCGCGGCGCCCACCTTGGCCAGAAGCTCCTCGTCGAGCGTGGATCCCAGCCTCATCCGGGCGCGCATGGCTTCCTGGCACTTGTGGTGCACGATCTGCCGGACCCAGAAGTAAACGCTCGTCCCGGGCCGAAAGTCGGTCCACTTGTTCATGACCACGATGAACGCGTCCTGGACGACGTCTTCCGCCTGGGCCCAATCCCGCAGAAGGGCGAACGCGTAGCTCAGGAGGGCGTCCCGGTAGCGGAACGCCGCCTTGACGACTTCATCCCGTGACATCACCCCGGCCGCCGTCCCGGCGAGCGCCATCAGGGGTGAATGCGGGCGGGACCTCCCGCATGTCGCGGGTTCCGGCGCAGCCCCCGACGGCGCCGCCCGGGGGGTGGGCAGTATTGTGGCCGGCGGGCGGGAATTCAAGGGCTATTTCAGGGCGCGCGGGTCCCAGGAAGGATTCACCCGCAAAGGCGGCTCGAAGCGGCGCGCGATCTCCTCCCAGGACACGAGCTTGTAGTTCTGGCGCGCCGGAGGGTCGGTGTTGGAGCCGTCCTGGGCCACGAAAAGTCCCCGCGGGAAGGCCGGGCCCAGCGCCGAGGCCACGACTTCGATCCCGTCCGTGTCCGAAACTCCATCGACCGCCCCGGAGACGATGCGGAACCGCCCGACGTACGCATTCTTTCCGGAGCGCTCGTAGACGACGAACGTGTCGTTGCCCTGGCTGGAGGCGATCAGATACCCTTCCTCCCGTCCCGCGCAGTAAAGCGCCAGGCCTTCGACGTCGGCCACGAGCCGGCCGCCGCTTCCGGTCCGATCCACCAGAACGCGATCCGTCCCGTCCCCGGGCTCCGCCCCGTACTTCCAGATGCCCACCGCCTCTTCGCCGATGTAGAACTTCGCCAGGACGTCGTCGGCCACGCATCCCTCGACGGTGCCGCCGACGTCGAACGAGCGCACGAGCGTTCCGGCCACGCCGCCCCGGCCGTCGTCGCGAAGCTCCCATTGCTGGGTCGTCCCGTCCGCCGCGTTCACGAAGGCGTAGAAACGGCCCGAGACCGGGCTCCGGTAGAGGCACGAGCCGTAGGGCACGAGTCCCAGGCGCGGAATCCGCCCCGCCGGCTCCAGGCGCCGCGCGCGGGGGTTCACCTTGTAGAAGGCGAAGGCGGCGTCCGTCTCGTCGCCCACGCCCACCAGGTCCACCCGCTCGTGGCGCACGCCGTCGGCGAACGTTCCGGCCAGGGGGAAACCGTATCGGACGTCCACGTTGTTGAGGCACCGGCCGGGATCGACGTATTGAAGCTCGCGCCCGTCCAGGTCGTAGACCGACAGTCCGCCCTGCTTGTCGTCCCCGAGAACGAGACTGAGGGCGGGATCGGAGGGGTGGACCCAGACCGCCGGATCGTCGGCGGCGTCGCCGTCGTGCCGGACGGGAGCGGTTTCGCGCGCGGCCGGGACGGCCACGGGGGCGTCCTGGAAGCCCAGGAGGATCGCGGCGGCCAGGAGCGCGCGCGCCGGGGCGCCCATCGGTCAAGCCTCCGGCGGCGTTTCGGCCAGGAACCGCGGATCCGCCTTCCCCTCCGCGTGCCGCCGGGCCAGGGCATGATAGCGCCGGGCGCGCGCCTCGGCTTCGCGGAACTGCTCGTCGGTGACCTGACCAATGATCTTTCCGGGAACGCCCACGACGACGGAGCGCGGGGGAATCTCCTGATCCTCCCGGACGAGCGCGCCGGCGGCGATGATGGAGCCCTCTCCGATCCGGGCGCCGCTCAGGAGCGTGGCGTGGATCCCGATGAGACACCGGTCGCCGACGAAGCGGGCGTGCACCATGGCCAGGTGCCCCACGGTCACGAACCGCCCGATCACGAGATCCTTCCCCGGGTCGCAGTGAAGGACGCACCCGTCCTGGATGTTGGTGTACTCGCCGATCGTGACGGGGGCCAGATCCCCCCGCACCGCGGCGCCGTACCAGATCGAGACCCCGGCGGCGATCTCCACGCGGCCGAGGATGGCGGCGTTCTCCGCCGCGAACCAGCCGCCGCGATCGATCATCTTCATCGATCCTCCCTCGCGCTTCCCGGCCTACCGGAGAAGCCCCAGATACCGGTCCTTCTCCCGGTCGAAGACATAGAGAATCGCCGTCAACCGATACGACCGCCACGCGGCCGACCGGTAGCGCGCCCACTCCAGAGTGACCTCTTCGGCGTCGGCGGCGGGGGCGCCGGCGGCTCGGCGCCCCGCTTCCCGGCGGATTTCCTCGAGCTGGTCGCGCATGTCGCGTTCCGGATTGATCGATCGGTGACGGAGGATGTAGAGCCGGACCGCCTCCTCTTCGGAGAGGGGAACGCCGCGGCGCTCCTGTTCGCGGCGCGCGGCGGCGATGGCCGCCCGATGCCTCCGCAGGAACTGCTCGAGGTCCTCCCGCAGAGCGTCGAACTCGCCGGCCTCGTAGCGGCGCTTGAGCTCGTCGAGCTCCGTGACCAAAACGGCTCGCCTCCTTCCTTGACTCTAGGACAAGGGAGGCGGCGGCGTCAACCGCGATCGGGCCGCCTCCGCGTCCGGACGGCGCTTACTGGAGCGCCAGGAGCTCGGCGAGGTTGGCCTTGCGCGTGATGATGGGCTCGAGGAGCCCCTTGGAACTGGTCATGAGGACGTTGACTCCCGGACCGTGGCCGCTGATCCGGCTGGCCCCGTGGACGACGATCCCGATCGTGATGGCCCCCGTCTGCCAGCGCGGCCCGTGGGAGCAGTCGTGGTCGGAGATGGCCACCAGATCCCCCAGGCGAAGCTGGTCGAGGGAGTACTCTTTGACCGCCTCGGCGGAGGTGGACTGGATGTCGTAGTCGCCGGTGAAGCTCGTGGAGGCGCCGAGGCCGCTGCCCATGAGCTTCCCGGGAATGACCTTGGCCACGGGAACGCGGACCTTCCCGCCCTTCTCCGAGGGATTGAGCGCGCGGAAGAGCCGCGGGCTGCAATTCATCACGCGGATGTCGGGATAGTCCGGCAGGGCGAGTCCGACCCCGACGGCGCGGATCTGGATCCGGTCGCCCACGCAGAGCCGGTCGAGAACCCGCTTGGGAAAGTAGACGAGCACCCGTTCGGCGCCTCCGTGCTTGCCCGTGACGACTCCGACGGCGCCCTTGAGCTTGGTGTCCTTGCCCTCCATGCGGGCCTCCACCACGACCGCCTCGTTGCCCACGCAGGAGAACATGTTCAGACCGGTGTTCGCGCGGGTGTCGGGGTTCCGGACGGCCGCGCCGGGTTCCACGTGCTCCCCGAAGGCCCAGCCGAAGGCGGGGTCCCCCACTTTGACGCTGTAGTTGATCCCGGAGAAGCCCACGGGAACGAACGGCGCCCCGTCGAAGCCCACCTTCTCGTCCGGGTAGTTCCAGACGTAGGGGTGGCAAATTTCCCCGCAGACGGCGGTTTCGATCAACTTCTCCAGGTTCGTCTTGATCATCCGTGCCCTCCCTATCCTATCAATATCGGCCGCCCGACCTTCAGACCCCAGCGGTTTCCGCCGCCGGACGACGCTCCCGCAGGGCCGGCAGGACCACCGTCACGGCGGTGCCCCGGCCCGGGGCGCTTTCGATTTCAATTCTTCCCCCGTGGTGGTCTACGATGTGACGCGCCACGGCCAGCCCCAGTCCCGTCCCCTCGCCCACGTCCTTGGTCGTGAAGAACGGGTCCATGCACCGCGCCCGTTCTTCCTCGGTCATGCCGCATCCGTTGTCGGAAATGACGACGCGGACCGCCCCCCCGTCGGCGGCCGACGAAACTTCCACCCGCCCTTCCCCCAGAACGCACGCGTCCACGGCGTTCATGAGGATGTTGAGGAACGCCTGCTGGAGCTCCAGGGGATCGCCCTTCACGAGGGGCAGGTCGGCGGCCACGTCGTTGCGGACGTCGACCCCCTTGGCCCGGGCGCGGTGATCGAGGAACGCGATCGCCTGGCCGACGACGTCCCGAAGCGCCACGGGCCGCGGTTCGAAAGGACGGGGTCGGAGCTGCAGGATCTTCTGGACGATCGCGCGGATCCGTTCCAACCCGTCGCGCACGAGGTCGAGGTATTCGTTCCTCTTGGCGGCGTCGAGCGTCCCTTCCTGAAGCGCGCGGACGGCGTTGACCATGCCGCCGAGGGGGTTGTTGATCTCGTGGGCGATGCCCGCGGCGAGGGTCCCCGCGGTGGACAGACGCTGGGCGGCGAAGAGCCTCCGTTCGGTGGCGGCCGCGCGCTCGCGGAGCTGGCCGTGGGACTCGTCGATCTTTTCGATCATCAGATTGAACGCGCGCACCACCCGGCCCATCTCGTCGTACATGCCTTCCTCGGGGATTTTCCTCGAGAAATCCCCTTGGGCCACGCGTCCGGAGGCCTCGGCCAGCCGCCTCAGGGGGCGCAGGACGAGCCGGTCCAGAAGCACGTACGTGTTCAGAAGCAAAAGCGCCGTGCCCAGGGCCACGGCCGCCAGGATCCCCCGCAGGGCCTCGCCCCAGTCTTCCGACGGGGCAGCCCAGTCCCGCAGATCGAGCCGCAGGGCCGCCGGTGCGCCGGGCCCCAGGGAGAGCGGCACCCACAGGCGCGCTCCGCCGCGATCCGCCGAAAGTTCCCGAAACGCGTCCCGGAAGCGCGGGGCTTCCTCCGCCGGAACCTCGCGGGTTTCCGGACGTCCCGACTGAAGAACGCGCAGGCCGTTTTCCCCGTCGGGCGCCACGAGGACCCAGTCGGACACGAGGTTCCAGGCGTCCAGGCGGCGGGCCAGGATCGCCAGGTCGCTCTCGGTCGCCGCGCGGAGATCGGCCGTCCACGCGTGCACGAGGCTGGCCACGACCAGGGAATGGCGGCGGGCTTCCTGCCGGGCGTGGGCGGCCGCGTGGAGCCAGACATGGAGCGCCAGGAGCCCGAAGACGAGCGTCATGAACGCGAAGATCGAGGCCAGGATCTTCGTCCTCAGCGACATACGCCCCTAAAAAAGAAGGCACCCCTGTTCCCCGGGGTGCCTCCAGAGTCCTCCGTCCGGTACGCCCGCGCCGTGCGCGCCCGATTCCACCCGCCGCGCCCCCCTTTCCGGAGCGCTTCCGCGGCCCCGACCGCCTCCTATCCCTTCCGCGTGCTCATCCCCTCCAGCAGGGAGATCAAGGGGAGGAACAGGGCCACGACGATGAAGCCGACCGTGGCGCCGAGACCGACGATGAGGATGGGCTCGAGGATGCTCATCATGGCGCCCACCGCGGCGTCCACCTCGGCGTCGTAGTTGTCGGCGACCTTGAGGAGCATCTTGTCCAGTTCGCCCGTCTCCTCGCCGACGTCGATCATGTTGATGACCAGATCGTCGAAGACGCCGCTGGCGGCCAGGGGCTCGGCGATCGACTCGCCTTCGCGGATCGATTCCCTCACCTTGCCGATGGCCGCGGCGATGACCTCGTTGCCCGTGGCGTTCTGCACGATCGAGAGCGCCTCCAGGATCGGAACGCCCGACTGCAGCAGCGTCCCCAGCGTCCGGCAGAACCGGGAGATGACAGACTTCTTGATGATCACGCCGATGACGGGCGCGTTGATCTTGAACCGGTCGATGGCGTATCGGCCCGCCTTGGTCCGACCCCAGGCCTTGAAGGCGAAAAAGACCACGACGGGGAAGGCCAGAATCAGCCACCAATAGGTCTCGATGGCCTTGGAGATGTCCATGAGGATCTGGGTCATCGCCGGCATCTGGACCTTGACCTGCTGGAACACCTCCTGGAACTTCGGGACGATGAACTTCATGATCGCCAGAACGACGCCGATGGCGATCGTGATGACGACGGCGGGATAGATCGAGGCCCCGATGATTTTGCGCTTGAGGGCCTCGATGCGCTCCATGAAGGCGGCCAGCCGCTGGAGGATGACGTCGAGAACGCCGCCCGCCTCGCCCGCCTTGACCATGTTGACGTAGAGCTTGTCGAAGGTCTTGGGGTGCTTGGCGAGGGCTTCCGACAGCGGCGAGCCGGTTTCGACGTCCTCGGCGACTTCGAGGATGATGTTTTTGAGGAGGCCCGGCTTCTGCTGGTTGCCGAGGATCTTGAGGCTCCGCACGATGGGAAGCCCGGCATCCATGAGGACGGACAGCTGCTGGGTGAACTGGGTCAGTTCCTTATGCCGGACCCGGCCGGCGATGAAGAGGCCGCGCCGGGCGGGCTTTCCGACCGCGGGGGCCGCCACGGGCGGCGCGGAGGGGCGGGCGGCGGCCTGGGGGGTCCCGCCGGGGGGCGTACCCGGAGCGGGCCCCGGCGGCGCCGCGGGCGGAGCGGCCGCCTTCTCCTTCACGTTCATGGGCTTGTAGCCCTTCTGCTTGACTTTGGCGATCGCTTCGTTGGCGCTGGACGCGTCCACGTCCGCCCGGATGCGCTTCCCCTTCCCGTCGATCGCCTCGACCGTGAACGTGGGCATACGGCCTCCTACCTTATGCGCAGTCGCCCCATCTCAGGGCCGCGACCCCCAGCCCCGGAGACCCGCCACCGGGGAAAAATTCTAACAAACCCCATTTCGGACGCGCAACAAAATCGGGGGCCGAAACGGCCCGCGAACCGAACCCCCTTCGCGATCCGCCCCCTACGCCGTAAAGAGCGTCTCCCGGACGACCTCCTCGATCGTCGTGTGGCCGTCGAAAATCGCCAGGAGACCCGATTCCCGCAGCGTCCGCATTCCCTGCTCCCGGGCCACGTGGCGGATCTGTTCCGTGGACGCCTGCTTCATGACGAGTTCCTTGATCCGGTCCGTCACGAGCATCATCTCGAAGATCGCCATGCGGCCCCGGTACCCGGTGTTGTTGCAGTTCGCGCAGCCCTTGCCCCAGCAGAACTTCTTCCCGCGGACGTCCCGGGGCGTCAGGCCGAGCTCCATGAGCATCTCTTCGGTGGGGGCGATCTCCTCCTTGCACTTGGCGCAGATGCGGCGCACGAGCCGCTGGGCGATGATCGCTTCCATGGACGCGCAGATGAGGAAGGGCTCCACCCCGAGATCCAGAAGCCGCGTGATCGCGCTCGGGGCGTCGTTCGTATGAAGCGTCGAAAAGACCAGGTGGCCCGTCAGCGCCGCCTCGACGGCGATCTGCGCCGTCTCCAGGTCGCGCACCTCGCCCACCAGGATCGTGTCCGGGTCCTGGCGCAGAATGCTCCGCAGGAGGTTCGCGTAGGTCACCCCGATGTCCTCGTTGACCTGGCACTGGACGATGCCGTCCAGGTCGTATTCCACGGGGTCCTCGGTCGTGATGATCTTCCAGCGCACGTCGTTGGCGTAGTTGAGACAGCTGTAGAGCGTCGTCGTCTTGCCGGAGCCCGTGGGTCCCGTCACGATGATGATCCCGTGGGGCAGGTTGATGAGGTTCTTGAGCATCTTCATCTCTTCCTCGCGCAACCCGATGTTGTCGAGGTCGAGCTTGACGACGCTCCGGTCCAGGACCCGCATGACGACGGACTCGCCGAAGATGGTCGGCAGCGTCGAGACGCGCAGGTCCACGGGCTTTCCGCCCACGCTCAGAAGGATGCGTCCGTCCTGCGGCAGGCGGGTTTCGCTGATGTCGAGGTTCGAGAGGACCTTGATGCGGGAGATGAGGGGGCTGGCCAGGTGAAGCGGCGGCGACTGCATCTCGTAGAGCACGCCGTCCACGCGGTAGCGGACCTTGAACTCGTTCTCGAAGGGCTCGAAGTGGATGTCCGACGCCTGGGCCTTGATGGCCATCTTGAGGATCTGGTTGAGGAGGTTGACGACGGGGGCGGCGTTGATGTCCTCGACGTTGTACGCCTGCCCGCGACGTTTGGTCCCCCCCTGGGTTTCCTCGAACTTCAGATCGTCCGACTCCATCTGGGTCAGGACCGTGCCCAGGCTTTCCTGCCGGTGGCCGTAGTAGCGATCCAGGGCCGCTCGGATCCCCTCCTCGCTGGCCACGGCGGCCTGCACCTCGCAGTGAAGGGCGTACCGCAGGTCGTCCAGCACGTTCACGTCCTGCGGGTTGGCCATCGCGACCGTCAGGACGTTGCCTTCGAGCTTGATGGGGATGACGTTGTAGGTCTTGGCCATCGCGGCCGGGACCTTCTGGATGATTTCGGGGGCGACTTCCAGCTCGTTGAGGTCCACGACCTCGGCGCCCATCTGGGCCCCGAGCGCCAGGAGGATCTCCTCCCGGCTGACATAGCCCAGGCGCACCAGGATGTCGCCGATGACGCCGCCTTCCTTGCGCTGGAGGGCGAGCGCCTCCTGGATCTGCCCCTCCGTGACAAGCTCCATGTCCTTCAGGAGCTGGCCGAGCGGCTTCTGAGTGGTGCGCATCCCGCCTCTTGACCCCTGACCGGAATGACCGGAGGCCTAGACCCCACCCGCAATGTCTAATTTATAGGCCGACCTCCCGGATGCGTCAATAGACAAACGCCCCCGCCGCGATCCGAGGCCCGATCGTGTACAATCCGTAGGGACCCGATTCGGGTCGACCCATGAAAGCGCTCCTTGCCCTCTTCCTGGCGGCGTGCCTCGGCGCGCAGGACGCCTCGCTCCCCGAAGCCATCGACGCCCTCGTCGAAGGCTTCAAAGCCGGCGACGCCCGCCTCGGCGTGGCCGTCCATTCGACGCGCGCCGGGCGGCTCGTCTACGAGCGCGGCGCCGACCAGCCCCTCCGCCTGGCCTCCAACACCAAGCTCTTCACCACCGCCGCCGCGGTCGCCCTCCTGGGACCCGAGTTCCGCTTCCGTACCTCCGTGGGCGTGGCCGGAGAGGATCTGCACGTCTTCGGCGGCGGAGATCCCAACCTGAGCGGCCGCTTCCACAACGAGGATCCTCTGGCCATCTTCCGCCTCTGGGCGGGACGCCTCCGCGAGGCCGGCGTGCGCCGCGTCCGCGACATCGTCCTTCACACGGGCATCTTCGAGGACCGCCACCTCAATCCCGGCTGGAAGGAATACGACCTCTGGTGGTGGTGGAGCGCCCCGTTCGGGGCCCTTTCCTTCAACGACAATTGCGTGGATCTGCGGATCGAGCCCGCCGCGGAGGGACAGCCCTGCCGCGTCACCCTCTCCCCGGCCACCTCCTATGTGACGGTCGTCAACCAGACCCGCAGCACCTCCCGTCCCCGGCGCCCCTTCGGCTTCACGCGCGCCCCCGGCACGAACACGATCACGCTTCGCGGGGATGTGGCCGGCCGCGCCGAATATTCCGTGGCGATCCACGACCCCACGCGCTATTTCGGCACGGTCCTGCGCGAAACCCTCCAGACGTGCGGCATCGCCGTCGACGGGGAGCTCCGCCCCACGGACGCCGGTCCCGGGGACGTCCCGGATTTCCGGGAGCTGGCCTTCTGGGAAAGCGACCTCGCCCGGACGGTCGCCGTCTGCAACCAGCCCAGCCAGAATTTTTACGCCGAAATGCTGCTGCGGACCCTCGGATGGAAGCTCCGGGGCAAGGGGACCCTCGAAAACGGGCTGGCGGTCGTGCACGAATTCCTGGAGCGCGAGGTGGGCCTGAGCGGCGTCTCGCTCCAGGACGGCTCCGGCCTCACGAGGGAAAACCGCGCCTCCGCGACCGACCTCGTGCGCCTTCTTCTCTACATGCGCGCCCACCGCCACGCGCAGGCGTTTCTCGAGTCCCTGCCGACCAACGGGGCCCCGCGCGGAACCCTGCGGAACCGCCTCACCGCCCCCGACCTGCGGGGGCGCGTGCGCGCCAAGACGGGCCACATCGGCGGCGTCTCGACCCTCTCGGGGTACGCGGAATCCGTCGGAGGGGACGTCTTCGTTTTCTCGATCCTCGTCAACGGCCCCGAGGGGACGTCCGGCGCGGACCGGCTCCAGGACCGGATTTGCGAGCTGCTGGTGCGCCGCGGCGCGGAGTGAAGCCCCCGCCGCGCCCTTCTGCTACAATGGCCGGCCGCATGGAACCCCGCGTGGCCGTCGTCACGGGCTCCACCGGAGGCATCGGTCCGGCCGTGATCGAGGCGCTCCGCCGGGCCGGCTGCCGCACGGTGTCCAACGGCCGCTCGCGCCGCCCCGGTCCGGGCGACCTCCACGTCCGGGCGGACGTCTCGACCCCGGCCGGGGCCCGCCGCCTGGTCGCCGCCGCGCGGCGCGCCTTCGGACGCCTGGATGTGCTGGTCCACATGGTCGGCGACTTCGAATACACCCCCGTGTCCGAGATGGATCTGCCCGCCTGGGACCGGATCTTCCGCAGCAACCTCGAGAGCGCCTGGCGGGTCTGCCGGGAGGCGCTCCCCCTGCTGCGGCGCCGTGGAGGGTCGATCGTCACCCTCGGCGGCCCGGTCACCCAGACGGTGCGCGGCAACCCGCGCGCGGCCGCCTATCAGATGGCCAAGACGGCGCTCACCGTCTTCACGAAGTCCCTCGCCCAGGCGGAGGCCGCCCGCGGCGTCCGGGTGAACATGGTCAACCCCGGCTTCATCCGCACCGAGGCTTACACGCGCCGCGACATCGAGGAGCTCGCCCCCAAGGTTCCGGCCCGCCGCATGGGGACGCCCGAGGAGGTGGCCCGGGCGATCGCCTGGCTCGTCTCGGACGAGGCGTCCTACGTCACCGGGGCGGTGCTCGACGTGGGAGGAGGGCTCTGGGTGTGAGCGACCTTTTCGGCGTCCCGGCCCCTCCCGGGGGTCCCCTGGCCGACCGGATGCGTCCCTCCTCCTTCGACGAATTCGTGGGTCAGGAGGACGTCGTCCGCGCGATCCGGAAATTCGCGGCCCGGCCGCCTTCGATGATCCTTTGGGGCCCGCCGGGCTGCGGAAAGACGACGCTCGCGCGCCTGGCGGCGGCGGAGTGGAAGCTCCCCTTTCTCCAGTTTTCCGCCGTCACGAGCGGGATCAAGGACGTGAAGGAGGCCGTCGAGACGGCGCGCCGGCGCCGCTCCGCGGAGGGCCGCTCCACGATCCTCTTCGTGGACGAGATCCATCGCTTCAACCGCGCCCAGCAGGACGCGTTTCTGGGCCCGATCGAGGACGGAACGATCGTGCTCATCGGGGCCACCACCGAGAACCCGAGCTTCGAGGTGAACGCCCCCCTTCTTTCGCGGTGCCGCGTTTTCCGCCTGGAGCCGCTGGGGCCCGACCCGATGCGGTCGATTCTGGAACGGGCCGCGCGGCGGGAGGGGATCGAGGCGGCGCCCGAGGCGATCGAGGCGATCGTGAACCTGGCCCAGGGGGACGCGCGGACGGCGCTCACGCTTCTCGAGCTCGGCGGGCCGAAGGTCACGCCCGAATCGGTGCGGGAAGCGGCCCAGAAGCGGGTCGCCCTCTACGACAAGGACCGCGACCGTCATTACGACACCGTGTCGGCCTACATCAAGTCGATGCGGGGGAGCGACCCCGACGCGGCGCTCTACTGGCTGGCGCGGATGCTTTCGGCCGGCGAGGATCCGCTCTTCGTCGCGCGGCGGCTGGTGATCTTCGCCGGCGAGGACGTGGGAAACGCCGATCCGCGCGGCCTCATGATCGCCGTGGCCGCCCAGCAGGCGGCGCATTTCGTGGGGATGCCGGAGGCGATCTATCCGCTCGCGCAGGCGACGATCTACCTGGCCACCGCGCCGAAATCCAATGCCGCCAAGGAGGCCTACTTCGCCGCGCTCGCGGACGTGGAACGGTCCCCGAACGAGCCGGTGCCCCTGCATCTGCGCAATCCCGTGACCGGGCTCATGCGGAAGGAGGGCTACGGAAAAGGGTACGAGTACGCCCACGACCGCCCGGACGCGATCGTCAGCCACGGGCACCGGCCGCCCCGCCTGGAAGGCCGCGTCTACTACCGGCCCACGGACCGCGGCCACGAGGCCGCGATCCGCAAGCTCATGGAGGAGCGGCGGAAAAAGAAAGGCCGTCCATCCTGATCCGCGGGCCGAAAGACCCCATATTGCGTTCGCCCCCTCCGGTTCGTAGAATCCCGGCCATGAAACGAGCCCTCGCGCTTCTCGTCCTGACCGCCTGCGCTCCGTCCCGGGAAGAATCCCCGGCGCCCGCGGACGATCTGGAGTTCGAGATGGCGCTGGCTTCCCAGCTCGCGTTCGACCCGGCGGCCGTGCGCCCCGGCCAGTACGTCCTCTACGTCGCCCGCGTCGAGGGGGGTCCGGTGCAGACGCTCCGCTGGGCGGCCTTCGCCGGCGAAGGCGACACGCTCTGGATCGAAAACCGCCGTCCCGCCCCGCCCAATCCGCGCCCCATCGTGATCAAGTCCCGCCTGGACCGGACCGGGAAACTTCTCGAACAGTGGGTGGGAGAACCCGGAGGCGCTCCGGTCCGGACGTACCCGAAGAAGGACGCCGCCGCCCCTTCCGCGACGCCCGCGCCGCGGCGCGATCCCTCCGCCGCCCAGGCCCGCACCGACGAGCAGCCCGACCGGATCCTCGCGGGAGGGAAGACCTACGCCTGCACCCGGTTCACGAGCACGCTGGCCTACCCGGACGGCCGGACGAGCACGCTGCGGCAGTGGTTCTCGAAGGAGGTGCCCTTCCCGGCCTCCCCCGCGCTCGGGGGTCTGGTCCGCCGATCGTTCGGGCGCTTCACCATGGAGCTTCTGGCGTCCGGGGAGGACGCCCGGCCGGAACTCGAGATTCCGGCGCGGTAGGCGGGACGCTCAGACGACGACGTTGACGAGGCGGCCCTTCACCACGATCACCTTGCGGGGCGTCCGGCCGCGCAGGGCCGGAAGCTCCAGCGCCCGGGCGCGAAGCTCCTCCTCCGTGGCGCCCGCCGGGACCACGAACTTGCCGCGCACCTTGCCGTTGACCTGCACCACGATCTCGAGCTCCTCCGCCCGCAGCGCCTCGGCATCCGCTTCGGGCCACGCCGAGCGGAAGACGCTCCCCCGCCCGCCGAGCATCTCCCAGAAGGCCTCCCCCAGAAAGGGGGCCAGCGGGGCCAGGATCTTGCAGAGAATCTCCAGCGTCTCGCGCACCGCCCGCCGCTCGTCGTCCGTCCGCGGATCCGGCTTCGTCTCGTCCCACAGGTTGAGGAGCTCCATCACCTGGGCGATGACGGTGTTGAAGTTGAGCGCGTTCTCGCACGCGTCGGTCATCCGGACGAGCACCTGGTGGACCTTGCGCCGGAGGGGCTTGTAGGCGTCCGACCGGCCCGAAACGTCCCGCACCCGCGGCGCGAAGGTCTCGTAAAGGTCCCACAGCCGGGTCACGAACCGGTGCGCCCCCGCCAGGCCGTCCTCCTTCCACTTGATCTCGGCGTCCGAGGGAGCGAAGAAGAACATGGCCAGGCGGCACACGTCCACCCCCCAGCGGTCCATGATCTCCTGGGGAGACACCGCGTTCCCCTTCGACTTGGACATCGTCTCGCCTTTCTCGTCGGCGACCATGCCCTGATGGAAGAGGCGCACGACGGGTTCGTCCGTGGGCACCCAGCCGTGGTCGTAAAGCACCTTGGCGATGAACCGGAAGTAGAGCAGATGCATGCACGCGTGCTCGGCGCCGCCGATGTAGAGATCGACGGGCAGCCACGTGCGGGCGGCCTCCCGGCTCCAGGGCTCGCGGTCGTTGCGCGGATCCACGTACCGGTAGAGGTAGAAGCTCGAACACATGAAGGTGTCCATCGTGTCCGGATCGCGCTCGGCGGG
>DATLZA010000034.1 GCA_035574235.1 Planctomycetota bacterium
GCACTGGGCGTTCGTGCCGCCGCGGCGTCCGCCGGTGCCGGAGGTGAAGGAGCCGGCGTGGTGCCGCAACGAGATCGACCGGTTCATCCTGGCGCGCCTGGAGCGGGAGGGGCTGCGGCCTTCGCCCGAAGCCGACCGCGAGGCGCTCCTGCGCCGCGTGACGATCGACCTGACGGGATTGCCCCCGTCGCTCGAGGAGATGGCGCGCTTCGCCGCCGACACGGCTCCGGACGCCTACGAGCGGCTCGTGGACCGCCTTCTGGAATCTCCGGCCTACGGGGAGCGGTGGGCGAAGGTGTGGCTCGATCTGGCGCGCTATGCGGACACGCAGGGCTACGCGGAGGACCGTCCCCGCGTCATCTGGCCCTATCGCGACTGGGTCATCCGCGCCTTCAACGAGAACATGCCCTTCGACCGCTTCACGATCGAGCAGATCGCCGGAGACCTTCTCCCGGGCGCCGACGAGCGGGTGCTGCCGGCCACGGCCTTCCACCGCAACACCCTCACCAACACCGAAGGCGGCACCGACGACGAGGAGTTCCGCAACGCCGCCGTCGTGGACCGGGTGAACACCACGATGCAGGTCTGGATGGGCCTGACCATGGCCTGCGCCCAGTGCCACGACCACAAGTACGACCCGCTCTCGCAGGAGGAGTACTTCCGGCTCTTCGCCTTCTTCAATCAGACCGAGGACAGCGACAAGCCCGACGACCGCCCGTTCCTGGAGATCTGGACGGACGACCAGAAGCGCCGCAAGAAGGAGCTGGCCGAGGAGCTCGCCCGCGTAACGGCGGAGCTGGAGCGGGCGACCCCCGAGCTCGACGCGGCGCGCGCCCGCTGGGAGGAGGAGCTGTCCCGGCCGGTCTCCTGGACGCCGCTGCGGCCCCAGGCGCTGGAGGCGTCCGCGGGATCGTCGCTGGTCCTCCTCGAGGACGGCTCGGTGCGCGCGGAGGGCGCCGTTGCCGCGGGGGGCGAGAGCTACGTGCTGCGCGTTCCGGCCGGGCCCGGCAAGCTCGCGGCGATCCGGCTCGAGGCGATTCCGGATCCCGCGCTTCCGAAGTCCGGCCCCGGCCGAGGCGCGGACGGGCGCTTTCTCCTTTCGGGCGTCTCCGTGACGCTCAAGCCCGCCCGCCCCGCCGCTTCGCCGG
The DNA here is from genome assembly GCA_035574235.1 of Planctomycetota bacterium. Taxonomy (NCBI): domain Bacteria; kingdom Pseudomonadati; phylum Planctomycetota; species Planctomycetota bacterium. Next base: position 1,149 of record DATLZA010000034.1, read on the forward strand.
CCCGCTTCGTCCGCCTGGAGCTGCCCGGCCGGCGGCGGTTCCTGCACGTGGCCGAGGTCGAGGTCTACAGCGGCGGCAAGAACGTCGCCCTCAAGGGCAAGGCCGCGCAGAGCAGCACCGCCTACGACGGCCACGCCCGGCTCGCCGTGGATGGGAACACGAACGGCGACTACTTCGGCGCGCACTCGACCACGCACACGGACCTGCAGGACGATCCGTGGTGGGAAGTCGATCTCGGCAAGGCCTTCCCCATCGAGCGCGTGGTCGTCTGGAACCGCACGGACGGCGGCCCGGGGATCCTGGAGCGCCTCAAGGGTTTCCGGATCGCGCTTCTGGACGCGGAGCGCCGGCCGGTCGTCGCGCAGGTTCCGTCCGCCGTCCCGAATCCGAAGCACGAGTGGACGCCGGACGGATCCCGGGGGCTGGCGCTGGCGGGCGGCGCGTCGGACCAGGACGGAGCGGAGACGTCGGCGGCGTTTCTGACGAAGAATCCGGACCCGGCGCGGCGCGGCTGGTCGGCGCCGCCGGGGGCCGGGGCGTCGGCCGTCCTGGGACTGGAGCGCGCGGTGGAGCTCGAGGCGGGCGCGACGCTCGAGATTCGCCTGGAGCATCCGGCGGGGCGGGCTCCGTTGGGGCGCTTCCGCCTGTGGGCCACGGGCGACGTTGAGGCGGCCGCGTGGGCGGCGCTTCCGGCCGGGGTCCGGGCGGCGCTGGCGCGTCCCGCGGCCGAGCGCACGCCGGATCAGGCGGCGCTCCTGGCGGCCTATCACCGCTCGATCGCCCCCGAGCGCGCGCCCCTGCGGGAGCGCGCGGCGGCTCTGCGCAAGGAGGCGGAGGAGATGAAGCCCGCGGGGACCGTCCCCGTCATGCGCGAGCTTCCGCCCGCCCAGAGGCGCAAGACGTACATCCAGGTGCGCGGCAACTTCCTCGTCCGCGGCGCGGAAGTTTCCGAAGGGGTCCCGGCGGCGCTTCATCCTTTCCCGGCCGGCGCGCCGAAGAACCGCCTGGGTCTGGCGCTCTGGCTGGTTCATCCGGAGAATCCTCTCGCCGCGCGCGTCCTCGTCAACCGGTACTGGGAGCAGATCTTCGGGATCGGCCTGGTGGCGACGAGCGAGGACTGGGGCGTCCGGGGCGAGATGCCGTCCCATCCGGAGCTTCTGGACTGGCTGGCGACGGAGGTGGTCCGGCTGGGCTGGGACCTCAAGAGACTGGTGCGGCTTCTGGTGACGTCGGCGACCTACCGGCAGTCCTCGCGGGTGACGCCGGAGCTCTGGGCGCGCGATCCGTCCAACCGGCTGCTGGCGCGCGGCCCGCGGGTGCGGCTGTCGGCCGAGACGGTGCGGGACCAGGCGCTTTTCGTGGCGGGGCTTTTGAGCCGGCGCCTCTACGGGCCGTCGGTCTATCCGCCGCAGCCGAAGCTGGGCCTGACGGCGGCGTTCTCCTCGTCGGTGGACTGGGAGCCCTCGAAGGGCGAGGACCGGTATCGGAGGGGGCTGTACACCTTCTGGCGCCGGTCGATCCCGTATCCCTCGATGGCGACGTTCGACGCGCCGGACCGCAACGTCTGCACGGTCCGGCGCCTTCCGACGAACACGCCGCTTCAGGCGCTGGTGACGATGAACGATCCGGTGTACGTCGAGGCGTCGCAGGCCCTGGCCCGGCGGATCGTGGCGGAGGGCGGCGCGGGTCCGCGCGAGCGGGCGGCCTACGGGATCCGGCGGTGCCTGGCGCGGGCGGCGCGGCCGGGGGAGATCGACCGGCTGGTCGCGCTTTACGAGGAGGCCCGGGCGCGCTACGCGGCGGACCCGGCGAGGGCCCGCGCGATGGCGACCGATCCGATCGGCCCGGCGCCGGAGAAAACGGACGTCGTGGAGCTGGCGGCCTGGACGGTGGTGTCGAACGTGCTTCTCAATCTCGACGAGATGTTTCTGAAACGGTGAGGGGAGCCATGGATCCTCGCGACGAACGCCTGCTCGGGATCACGCGGCGGCACTTTCTGACGTCGGGGCCGGTGGCGCTGGGAGGGATCGCCTGGGCCTGGCTGAGGGGCCGCGAGGTGGGCGCCGACGAGGGGGTGCCGCATCCCCTGGCTCCCAAGGCGCCGCATTTCCGGCCGCGGGCCCGGAACGTGATCTATCTTCACATGGCCGGGTCTCCGCCCCATCTGGATCTTTTCGACTACAAGCCGGAGCTCATCAAGCGCGACGGCCAGGACTGTCCCGAGGAGTTCCTCAAGGGGAAGCGGTTCGCCTTCACCACCGGGGTTCCGAAGCTGCTCGGGACGCCGCACAAATTCGCGCGGCACGGACGGAGCGGCGCGTGGGTGTCGGAGGCGCTTCCGGAGATCGCCGGGATCGTGGACGATCTGGCGATCGTGCTTTCGATGAACACGGATCAGTTCAACCACGCGCCGGCGGAGCTGCTTCTCTACACGGGGTCGCCGAATCAGGGGCGGCCGTCGATGGGCTCGTGGGTGACGTACGGGCTGGGGAGCGAGAACGACAACCTGCCGGGATTCGTCGTGCTCATTTCGAGCGGCACGCAGCCGAGCGCCGGAAAGCTCAACTGGGGGAGCGGGTTCCTGCCGTCCGTCTACCAGGGAGTGCAGTGCCGCTCGGTGGGGGATCCGGTGCTCTACGTGTCCGACCCGCCGGGGCTGGACCGGGATCTGCGGCGCAAGTCGCTCGACGCCTTGCGGGATCTCAACGAGCTTCAGGGGGCGGAGCTGGGGCATCCGGAGACGGCCACGCGGATCGCGCAGTACGAGATGGCGTTCCGGATGCAGGCGACGGTCCCGGAGGTGATGGATATCTCAAAGGAGCCGGAATCGGTCCTGCGCGCGTACGGCGCCCGGCCCGGGGCCGGGAGTTTCGCCAACAACTGTCTTCTCGCGCGGCGTCTCGTGGAGAAGGGCGTGCGGTTCGTGCAGCTTTTCGACTGGGGGTGGGACTACCACGGAACGAACGCGGGAGAAGCGCTGGGGGAAGGGCTTCTGCGGAAGTGCGCCACGATGGACCGCCCGGTGGCGGCGCTCATCCGGGACCTCAAGGCCCGGGGGCTTCTGGACGAGACGCTGGTCGTCTGGGGCGGCGAGTTCGGACGGACGCCCTTCCGCGAGGGACGCACGTCGAAGGGGGCGCTTCTGGGGCGCGACCACTATCCGGACTGCTTCTCGATCTTCCTGGCGGGCGGAGGGGTGAAGCGCGGCATCGTCTACGGGGAGACGGACGAGCTCGGGTTCCAGGTCGTGCGGGACAAGGTGCACGTGCACGATCTGCAGGCGACGATTCTGCATCTGCTCGGGCTCGACCACGAGAAGCTCACGTTCCGCTTCCAGGGCCGCGATTTCCGCCTGACCGACGTCCACGGCCACGTGGTCCAGGGGCTTTTGGCGTAGAGGGGCCGTTCAGGGGGAAAAGGCGAGGTAGGCCGCGAATCCCCGGCGGGCCGGCTCCGGAGCCCGCGAGAGAAGGCGCGCGAACTCCGCCCCCCGGAGATCCCGCCCCGCCGCCTCCAGAAGCCCCGCCGCCTGCGCCGCCACCGCCTCGTCGTAGCCCCCGAGGGCGGAAAGAAGCTCCTCCAGATTCCCCCCGTGACGCTCCAGCAGCCGCTCCGCGTAAAGCCGCGCCGGCGTGAAGCGGCCGTCGCCGTCGGCGTCCACCCAGATCGGATTCGTCGAGCCCAGGACCCGCGGCTCCCAGACGGGACCGTCCGGCTGATAGGGCTTCGGGATCGGCCAGAAAAGCTCCCGCACCCCCGGCCCGCCGGCCAGAACCACCAGATGGACGTCGTGCGGCGGACGCGGAATCCTCCAGGTGTGCCGGAACTTCACGCCCCCCAGCGTGGTCACCGCCGGCAGGCGCTCGTCCCGGATCCGCACGCCGTCGGCGAAAAGCTCGACCCGGTCCACCTGCGCCCACGAGGGACCCTGCACCGTGACCGACACCGAAAGCTCCGGCCCCAGGTCCGTCGCCAAGTCCCCGACGCCGTACCGGTCGTTCACCCGCGCCTGGACGAAAAGCCCCAGGCTCACGAGCAGCCGCCCCTCGCGGAACGCCCGCGCCGCCGCGTCGAGGTCGATCCGGCCGGGCTCGGCATCCGGCACCGCCACGTAGGTGCGCGCCTGCCCGGCGATGAAGCGGTTGACGTCGTGCGAGTCGCTCGCCCCCACCCCGAAGACGCGATGGCCCGCATTCAGAAGCGCGAACCAGTCGCGGTACACTTCGTAGAGATCCGTCCGGAGGGCGCCGGAATTGACGAGCTCCAGCGCCGTGAAGACGGGCGCTCCCCCGCGGCGGAAGACGCCCGTCACCGGATGGAAGTTCTCCGGTCCGAAGGGAACGTAGCCCGCATGCCGGTCCCGCGGATGGTTCAGAATCACGATCCGGTCCCGCACCGGCGCAAGCAGCGCCGGCCAGTCCCGCGCCGAAGCGGGCGGCGCCGGCGTCCCCGGTTCCACGGGGAAGACGTTGAAGTGCCCCACCGCGCTCGTGAGCTCGTTTCCCGCCACCGGCGTGAACCGGTCCCGCACCCCCATCCGCGCCGCCGCCGGCGCGTAGGTCTCGTGCCGGTTGTGCTCCGAGGCCACCGCCAGCTCCAGCCCCTCGCCCGCGATCGTCGCCGCCCGCTCGTCGTCCGTGGCGTCCCCATGGCCGCTGAAACTCAGCGTGTGAAGGTGCGGGTCGCACGCCGCCCAGCCGGGCGTGGACACCTCCCGGCGCAGCTCCAGGACGAACTGCGCGCGCCCGCCCGCGGCGAGCTTCACCGAGCGGCGATCGAGCCCGTACTCCGGCCCGCGCGTCGCCACGAGCGTGTAGCGCCCCGCCGGGAGCGCGAACCGCGCGTGGCCGTCGGCCGTGTAGACCACCCCCGGACGGACCGCGAGCTTCTGGTCCGGCGGCGCCGTGAGCGGCGCCAGATACCCTTCGGCGTCGATCACGGTCAGACGCGCCGGCACCGCCCGGCCGCCCTCGAGGACGAGCACCTGAAGCTGCGCCTCCCCCACCGCCTGGGCCGGCGGTCGGGGCGCGACGCGGAAGTCGCCCACGCGGATGTCGTCCGGCGGGTCGGCCGCCCGGGCCTCCACGACGACGTCGTTGTCGCCGTCCCTGAGAAGCCCGGCCGGGACGGGCAGCGCCAGGACCGTCGGAACCTCCTGCGGAAGAAGCCGCCCGAGACGCCGGCCGTTCAGGGAGACGTGCCATTCGCGCTTGACGTCCGCCTGGCGAAGAAAGAGCGTGTGTTCCGAGTCCGGGGTGGCCGCCGCGCGCAGCCGCACCGCCAGCCGGCGCCCTTCGGGGCGTTCGCCCGCGAACTCCGCCCACTCGGGACGGCCCGGGACGCCCAGGACGTGCAGGCGCGGCGGAAGAAGCGGCGCCGCCCCCGCGCAGGCGGCCAGGAAAACGAGCGCCCCCGAAGCCGCGCGCCGCGCCGTCATGCCCACTCGAGACGCGAAGCGCCCTTGGGAAGGTCGAAGCAGACGAGCGCCCCTTCCGGCGCGCGCGTCCAGGTTCCGGCGACGAGATCCGTGCGGCGGGCCACCTCGCGGAGGGCGACCTCGCGGCGCCCGTCCGTCCAGCGGGGCGCCCCGGCCGGAACGGGGGCCGCGACCTCGACCGTGAAGTCGGGACAGGCGAACGGGGCCTGGAACGTGACGGCCGTCCCCTCGCGCCCCAGGGGCGTCAGCTCGCGGGCCGCCCAGGCGCGGGCGATCTCGCTGAACTTCATCCAGATCAGGTGGTCGTACCGCGCGTGCAGCCGCCGGACCACCTCCTGGAAGATCCGGAAGCCGAGCTCCTCGCCGTTGTAGTAGATCCCCGGCCAGTGGCACACGAGGACCGCCGGCTCCCCCCGGTCGATCACCTGGGGCAGCCGGCCGCCCCGGAGGTCCTCCGTGATGAAAAGATCCACGTTGCCGGGCGTCAGGCCGTCCCATCCGCCGAACCAGTCCCCCGTGCAGCCGATGATGGAGACCACGACTTTGGGGTCGGGCCCCTCGAGGTCCGAGGCCAGAAGCACCTCCGGCGCGACGCTCCGTTCGTCCGTGTGGACCTTCTTGAGGTAGAACGGAATCTCGGTGCCGTAGACGTCGCGGCAGGCCTGGAGGACCGCCTGGGAGTAGGCCGGAAGCGACCGGCCCGCGAAGCCCCCGGGGCTCGTGACGCCCTGGCATTCGAGGCCCGCGTCCTTCACGGCGCGGAGCGCATAGGCGCAGTACTCGGCCAGCTGATCGGCGGACTTGCCGGCGCTCCAGGTGTTTTCCATGTGGTCGGCGTCGTAGGCGCGCACGGGCTTGCCGGTGCGCACGTCCACCATCCGCGTGTGGGTGACCATCTCGGGGGTGAAATCCCAGTCCCGCGCCATGAAGTCGCGCAGGAGCCTGAGGCTCTCGTCGAGCTCGCGCTTCGTCCAGCCGGGCAGCTCGCGGTCGATCCACCCCACGCAGGCGGGATAGGGGATGACGCTGTACTTGCCCTTGACGCCGCGCTCCCGGCACCACTCGCCGAACTTGCGGACGAAGGCGTCGGGGATCTCGCGGGGCAGCGACCGCCAGTCCTGCCGGTACCGGTCGGGCCACACGTGGGCGAACTGGGGGATGCAGAAGTGAGCCAGGTTGACCAGGCAGGTCGAGTCGTCCACGAGGAGGCTTACGGGCACGCGGGCGCGCGGGTTGACGGCGCGGACGCCGCGGGCCTGGGGGGGACGGTCGCCGCGGGGGGCTTCCTGCGCGCCGGCGGGCAGGACCGAGCAGGCGGCGGCGGCCGCCGAGGCGCGGACGAAGTCGCGTCGGGTCATCACGGCGTCCTCCTGATCTCGCGGATGGCTTCTTCCTTTACGCGAAAACGCTCCCGGTTTCCAGACTTACTGGTATAACGGGGGGCGGATTTTCCGGAAGGAGGGTCGGGCGATGGGCATCGGGAGCGTGACGTTCGCGGCGGCGCTTCTGGCGGCCGGCGGCGGGCCGGGCCGGGGGGAGGATCCGGTGTTCGTCTATGTGGGGACGTATACGGGCCGGGACGGGGCGCGGGGGATCGAGCTTCTGCGCCTGGATCCGGCGTCCGGGGATCTGACGCCGGCCGGAACGGCGGCCGAGGCGTCCAACCCGTCGTTTCTGGCGATCCATCCGAATCGCCGGTTCCTCTACGCGGTCAACGAGGTGGCGGACTTCGAGGGCCGCAAGACCGGCGTCGTGAGCGCGTTCGCGATCGAGCCCGCCACGGGCGCGCTGCGGTTCCTCAACCGGCAGTCGTCCGAGGGAACGGGGCCGTGCTACGTGAGCGTGGATCCGTCGGGGCGGTGCGTGCTCGTGGCCAACTACGGGGGCGGGAGCGTCGCGGCGCTGCCGATCCGGGAGGACGGCGGCCTGGGGCCGGCGGGATCCTCGGTGAAGCACCAGGGGTCGGGGCCGAATCCCAGGCGGCAGAAAGAGCCGCACGCCCATTGCATCGTGACCGATCCGGCGGGGCGGTTCGCGTTCGCCGCGGACCTGGGGCTCGACAAGGTGCTCGTGTACCGGCTGGACGCGGCGGCGGCCGGGCTCGTGCCGAACGAGCCTCCCGCGGCGTCCGTGGAGCCGGGCTCGGGGCCGCGCCACTTCGCCTTCCATCCCGGAGGGAAGTGGGCGTACGTCATCAACGAGCTTTCGAGCACGGTGACGGCCTTCAGGTACGACGCCGGGCGTGGGGCTCTCGAGCCCTTCCAGACGGTGTCCACGCTTCCGGCGGACTTCAAGGGGACCAACTACACCGCCGAGGTCGTCGTTTCGCCGGACGGCCGCACGCTCTACGGATCCAACCGCGGGCACGACAGCCTGGCGATTTTCCGGATCGACCCCGCGGACGGTCGGCTCACGCCGGCGGGGCACGTTTCCACGGGCGGGAAGTGGCCCCGGAATTTCGCCCTGGCGCCGGGCGGCCGGTGGCTCCTGGCGGCCAATCAGAACTCGGACTCGATCGTCGTCTTCCGGGTGGACTCGGAGACGGGGGGCCTGGTCCCCGCCGGGCGGTCGGCGAAGGTGGCCAAGCCTGTCTGCATCCGGTTCCTCGCGGCCGCGCCGTGAGGCGGGGGCGTCAGAAGAGGATGATCGTCACCTCCGGGCCCGTGAAGAGGACGCGCGGGTTGCGGGCGATCAGAAGCGTCCAGTAGTACGTTCCCGTCGAGCCCTCGCTGCTCCAGTAGCCCGCGCCGAGGTGGGTCCACCCGGGATCGCGCAGGACGTCGGCCGCCGTCGTGATCCAGAGATTGTGGACCTCGTCGGGACTCCAGAAATCCTCTCCGGAGGCCACCAGTTGGGTGAGGGCCTCCGCCGTGAGAAAGCTGCGGGCCAGGCGATCCGCGGGCTCGTCGCCTTCCGCGTTGGCGCCGTTGGGGAAGGCCATCGCGGGATGGTGGACGGCGTAATGCTTGGAATGGGCGCGGGCGTTCCGGCGCAGGTCGGGGAATTCCGTCAGGAACGCGGCGCGGGGGAAGCGGGGGTCGGTGCGTCTCAGACCCAGGGCCGCTTCGTATTCGGCGATTCTCCATTCCGTCAGGAGCGTGGTCAGCCGGTTTTCCTGGTTGACGATGACGGGGAAGTCCCGGGCCTCCACGTGGGTCATGAGGGGGTGGCGGTTCCCGAGGATGTAGATGTCCGGGTACGTGTAGGTGCGGATGTCGGTGGGATCGGTGTAGCCCAGCGTGACGGTGGCCGTGTTGGGGTCGTTCCAGAGGAGGGGCGTGTCGCCCGCGGGGCCGTCGCCGCCCTGCGAGACGTCGTTCCACAGGAGGGGGGTATCGGCCCCCACGCCGCCGCCGCTGGTGGCGCCGCTCTGGTTTTCGTCCTCGCCGCAGCTCAGAAGAACCGCCAGGCCCAGAAGCGCCGCGCCTCGGGTGATCCCGCTCCGCATACGAGCCTCCCTTTCCTGAAGGCTCGCCCCTGAGACTTCGAGCGGCTCACCCCTCCATGCATATTACGGCGCGATCATATGCTCGAGTTTCGATCTTGTTCGAAACCGGGAAGGGTTGACAGCCGTCGCGCGGGGCGGTTGGATCGTGGGGGATGATGCGCCGGGGAAGGATCGCCGGGATTCTTCTTTTCTATTCGGGGTGCGTTTCCATGCCTCAGGACATTTCGCCGGATCTGGCGGCGCTTTTCGACCGGTACCTGGCCGAGCGGGCGGCGCTCGATCCCGAGTGGGCCACCTCGGTGGGGATCCACGAGCACGACGACCGGCTGACCCGGTACGACGACGCGTCTCACGCGGCGCGCCGGGGGCTGGTCGAGAAATACCTGGCGCTGGTTCCGGAGGAGACGCTCGACGGGCGGCTCTGGAAGAGCGATCTTCGGTCGCAGCGGTACGAATTCCGGCGGCGCGATGTTCGGGAGGACACGCCGGGGCTGGCGCTGGGGGCGGTGTCCGTCGTCCACGAAATGCTCGTCAAGGATTACGCCCCGTGGGAGGAGCGCCGGGCGGCGGCGGAGCGGCGGCTCCGGGAGTTGCCGGAGCGGATCGAGGAGGCGCGCCGGCGGCTCCGGCGGCCGCCGCGGGTGTGGACGCTCATGGCGATCGAGGACGGCGAGGGGGCGGTGGAGTTCCTGCGGGGGCTTCGGGAGCTCGACCCGGCGGTGACGGAGCGGGCGCGGGAGGCGGTCGAGCGTTACGTCCGGTTCCTGCGCGAGGAGCTTCTGGGGCGGTCGGACGGCAGTTTCGTGCTCGGGCGGGAGGGGTACGACTTTCATCTGAGGAACGATCATTTTCTCTCCTTCGGCGTCGAGGAGCTGGAGCGGATCGGGCGGCGGGAGTTCGAGCGGACGAAGGCGATGCTGGCGGAGCTCGACGCGCGGTGGCCGGAGACGCTGGAGCGGATGAAGAGGGAGCATCCGGCGGCGGGGGAGCTTCTGGAGGTCTATCGGCGGGAGGTGGAGCGCGCGCGGCGGTTCGTCCGGGAGCGGGGGATCGTGGGGATTCCGGAGTGGGAGCGTCTGGAGGTGGCGGAGACGCCGGCCTTTCTGAGGAGCGCGATTCCGTACGCGGCCTATTCGCGGCCCGGGCCGCTCGATCGCTCCCGGGTGGGACATTTCTACGTGACGCCGGTGCCGGAGGGGGCCTCGCCGGAGGAGGCGGCGGAGCAGCTGGCGGGGCACAACGTCTACGACATTCCCGGGACGGTCTGGCACGAGGCCTATCCGGGGCATCATCTTCAGTTCGTGTACGCGAAGGACGTGGTCTCGAAGGTGCGGCGGCTGAACGAGTCGCCGCTTCTTTCGGAGGGGTGGGGTTTGTACTGCGAGGAGCTGGCGCACGAGACGGGCTACTTCCGGGATCCGCGGGAGCGTCTGATGCAGCTCAACTGGCGGCTCCAGCGGGCGGCGCGGGTGATTCTGGACGTGGGGTTGCACACGGGGCGGATGGGGTACGAGGACGCGGTGCGGTTCCTGATGGAGGAGGTGCGGCTGAACCGGGCGCATGCGGAGCGGAGCGTGAACGCCTACACGGCGGCGCCGGTGTATTTTTCGACGTATCTCGTGGGGATGCTCGAGATCGTGCGGATCCGGGAGGCGTGCCGGGCGCGGCTGGGGGAACGGTTTTCGCTCCGGGAGTTTCACGAGCGGTTTCTTTCGTACGGCAACGTGCCGCCGGCGCTGATCGAGGAGGAGCTTCGGAGGGAATGGCGATAGGCCGCTCCAAAGTTTTCCGCGTTCCGGCCGATATAGAGTAATGCCTTTACGCGGAGAGAGGAGGGAGCGGCGTTTATGGTGAAGGACATCAACGATCACGGCCTGGAGGAGCGGGTGCTGGAGGCGGAGGGGCCGGTGGCGGTGGCCTTTCTGGACTTCGGCTCGATTCCGTGCGTGCATTTCCGGCCGGAGCTGGAGGCGGTGGCGGAGGCGCTGGAGGGGAAGGTGGCGTTCTACCGGATCGACGTGACGGAGAATCCGTCGATCACGGAGGAGCTGGGGGTTCAGGCGGTGCCGACGCTGCTGGTGTTCCGGGACGGGGACGAGATCGCGCGGTACGAAGGCCCGTACAGCCGGGAGGCGCTGGGGGAGCGTCTGTCGGCGCTTCTGGCGGGCAAGCGGCCGGAGTAGGGGCGATCCTTGCGCGCGCCGGGCCGATCCGCTTGAATGGGCCGCCATGCGGACGGCGAGGCTGCGGGCGTGGTTCCGCCGTGCGGCGCGCGATCTTCCCTGGCGGCGCACGAAGCATCCCTATGCGATCTGGGTTTCGGAGGTGATGCTCCAGCAGACCCAGGTGGCGACGGTCGTTCCGTACTATGAGCGCTGGATGAAGCGCTTCCCGACCGTCCGCGCTCTGGCGCGGGCGTCGCTGGACGAGGTGCTGAAGGTGTGGGAGGGGCTGGGGTACTATGCGCGGGCGCGGAACCTGCACCGGGCGGCGCGGGGGATGAGGCGCTGGCCGCGGACGGCGGCGGAGTGGCGGCGGGTGCCGGGGGTGGGGGCGTACACGGCGGCGGCGATCGCGTCGATCGCGTACGGCGAGCGGGCGGCGGTTTTCGACGGGAACGTCCGTCGGGTGCTTTCGCGTCTGGAGGGGCGGGACGTGGCGGCTCCTCCGCCGGTGCCGCGGGGGGATCCGGGGGAGTTCAATCAGGCGCTGATGGAGCTGGGGCAGCGGATCTGCACGCCGCGGGCGCCGCGGTGCGGGGAGTGTCCGCTGGCGGGGGAGTCGTTCGAGGCGTGCGTGCGGCGGGAGGTGGAGGAGGAGACGGGGTTTCGGGTGGCGGTGGGGCCGCTTCTGGCGGTGGTGCCGCACCGGTATTCGCACTTTTCGGTGGAGCTTCACGCGTATCACTGTTTCTGGCGGGGCGGGGG
>DATLZA010000035.1 GCA_035574235.1 Planctomycetota bacterium
CTCGTGGGGGCCAACGGGGCCGGGAAGACCACGACGCTTCTTGCGATTTCGGGGATCGTCCGGGCGCGGGCGGGACGGGTGGTGTGGGAGGGGCGGGAGATTCAGAACCGGCCGCCGCATGAAATCGTGCGGCTGGGGATCGCGCACGCGCCGGAGGGGCGGCGGATTTTCCCGCGTCTGACGGTGCGGGAGAATCTGGAGATGGGGGCGTACGGGCGGAGGGACCGGGCGGGGGTGCGGGCGGACCTGGAGCGGGTGTACGGCCTTTTCCCGGTGCTTGGGGAGCGGCGGGCCCAGCCGGGGGGGACGCTTTCGGGGGGAGAGCAGCAGATGCTGGCGGTGGGGCGGGCGCTGATGGCGCGGCCGCGGCTTCTGCTTCTGGACGAGCCGTCGCTGGGGCTGGCGCCGCAGGTGGCGCGGCGGATTTTCGAAGTGCTGGGGGAGCTTCACCGGTCGGGGACTTCGATTCTTCTGGTGGAGCAGAACGTGCGGGCGGCGCTGGGGCTGGCGGCGCGCGGGTACGTGCTCGAAGGCGGCCGGGTGGTCTTGGGCGGGGCGGCGCGGGAGCTTCTGGCGGACCCGCGGGTGCGGGCGGCCTATCTGGGGGAATGAAGGGCGCGCCGGGACTTTCTCCGGTCGAGCTTGAGGTCGCCGGCGTTCCGCGCGCGGGCGGGAATCGTTTCGCGCCGGAGTCCGCGATGGTGGGCCGTGCAGGATTCGAACCTGCGACCCCCTGCGTGTAAAGCAGGCGCTCTGGCCGCTGAGCTAACGGCCCGAAAAGGGGCCTCGATTATAGCCGGAGGGGCGGAAAAAAGCCCGCTCCCCGGAAGCGCATTCCGGGGAGCGGGCGGGATCGACGATCAGGCGGAGGCGCGGACCGGGACGGCGGCCTCGATTTCGGCCAGAAGCTCCGCGGCCCGGGGGCCCGTCACGATCATGCCCACCAGGTGCGCGCCTTCGGCGACGGCCAGCGTGGGACTGGTGACATTGCCGTGGACCCGGCCGCTCTTCTCGACGACGACCGGCCCGCGGGACGTGATCGGCCCCTTGACCTCGCCCTTGACCACGACGCCTTCCGCGCGAACCTCGGCGATGAGGGTGCCCTTCCTGCCGACGGTCACGACGCCCGCCGTGTACATCTCGATCTTCGCGCAGTACTCGTTGATCTCGAGATCCTGCGTCGAGATGTTGCGGTGGCAGCCGGGGCAGGACGTCGACTTCGTGACGCGCGAAACTTCCTGCCGCGCGTCGCAGCGCGGGCAGAAGATGAGCCGGCGTCCGGCGTCCTTGGACATCGCGCCCCCCGAGCGCGCCTATTTCTTGATCGGCGTCGCGGGAACGGGAACGACGAACTCGCTCTTTTCGGCGCCCTTGAGCGCGTCGGGGCTCACATGGCAGTTGCCCACGAAGGTGGCCCCTTCGGCGATCACGAGCTTCGGCGCGCGGATGTCCCCGAGAACGTTGGCGCTCGAGGAGAGCTCCACGCGCTCCGTGGCGGTGAGGTTCCCCTTGAAGCTGCCCTCGATCTGGATCTGGCCGACGGTGACGTCGGCGGTGAGGTGCGCGCCCTTGCCGAGCGCGAGCTTGCCTTTCGAGGCGATCTTGCCCTCGACCTTGCCCTCGATCCGCATCGAGTGCTCGAAGGAAAGCTCCCCCTTGAAGGTGCAGTCCGAGCCCAGAACCGTGATGGAGTCGCCGCCCGCAGGACGATTGTCCGGCATATCCCTCTCTCCTATCAAGAAGTGACACTGTCTCTATAGCCCACGGTCTCCGGCTTGTCAAGGAGGCGGCCGGAAAAAGTCCGTTTCAGGGTTCCAAATTTGACAGCCTTCGCGGGAGAGGGATAATATTCAGCCGTGCCGTCCCGAACGTCGCGCCGGAAATGTCCCCGCTGCGGGGCCGCCGCGCGGGGGGAGGGCCCCCTGTGCGCCCGGTGCTCGGCCGCCCCCGAGCCGGCGAAAATCCCGCCGGGGGACGGATTCGTCTGTCCCTACTGCCGGCGGGAGCTTTCCTGGGACACCCTCAAGAGCGCCGAGGCGGAAATCTCGATCTACGTCCGCGAAAAGATCTATTACTGTCCGGACTGCCGATCCTTCCTCGGCGTGGCGAGCTGGCACACGGAAGGCTGAAGCCGGCCTCCCGCCTCACCGCCGCGGAGGCCGGAGCGGGTCGGCGGCGAATTCCACCCGATCGAAGCCGGCCGCGACGCACGCATCGACCGCCCCCAGGACGTGTTCATAGGGAACCTCGGCGTCCGCATCCACGACGACGGGCCTGCTCCGTCCGTCCGCGGTCCGGAAAGGCGACAGTTCCCGGAGACGGCGGACCAGGCGCGTCCAGACCGATCGATTGTGCGCCGCGCGGTCGAGGCGCGTCTCCGTGGGGTGGAGCTCCCCGATCTCGAGGCGTTCCACAAACACCCGGGACGCCGGTCCGTTCTTCGGGGCCCGGGCATGCCGCCCTCGGTCATGAAAGTGCTCCCCGGCGCGACCTCCGGCGCAGAGAACGACGCGCAGCTCCTCCAGGGGCGATGAAGGCGCGTCGAGGGTTCCGCGCCGGGGAAGCTGGGAGAAGAGCTTTCCTTCCACCTCCTGGAGACGCATCGAAAGCATGAAAAAAAGAAGCAGCTGAAAGACGACGTCGATCATGGGGGTCATCGAAACCCCCTCCGGGAAGACGGACGAGGGCGACCGGCGGCGCGCGCGGAACATGGCCCCTCCTTCCCGGCACGCACGGGTGTAAACGGAGGAGAGGGCCCCGGGGTTCGGGAACCGCGGGTCAGCGCTTCTTGGCGAAGCCGGTCACCACGTACATGCCGCTGCGGGGGTCCTTGCCGAGGGTGATGAGTCCCGTGCGCTCCATGTCTTCGAGAAGGTCCTGGAACGTGCGGTAGCCGTGGTAGGACTCGTCGAACTGCGGCTTCTTGCGCTTGAGGGTGTCTTTGATGAGCGACGAGTAGAGCACCTCGCGGTTCTCGCGCTTGAGGGCGAGGATCGTGTCGATGATGTACTCGAAGGCCTCCCGCTTGAGCTTGGGGACGTCGTCGGGGATCTCGGGCGCGGTGGCCGTGCGCTCGAGGTCCTCGTAGTAGATGAACTCGTCGCAGTTGTCCACGAGAAGCGGCGAGGTGGCGTCCTTCATGCCCATGCCGATGACGCGCTTGCCGTTCTCCTTGAGCTTGGAGACGAGGGGCGAGAAATCGCTGTCGCCGGTCAGAAGCGCGAAGGTGTCGATGTGAGCCTTGGAGTGCGCCAGGTCGATCGCGTCCACGCACATCCGGATGTCCGCCGAGTTCTTGCCCGCGGAGGAGCGCTTGGGGACTTCGATGAGCTCGATGGCCGCCTCGTGGAGGGACTGCTTGTAGTCCCGGTAGCGCGTCCAGTCCGCGTAGGCGCGCTTGACGATGATCTTGCCTTTCTCGAGGAGGCGTTCGAGGACCTTCTGGACCTCGAACCGCTTGCGCGAGCGTTCGAAGCCCAGGGCGAAGTTCTCGAAATCGATGAACACCGCGATGGCGGACTCGTGGGAGCCGTTGGAAGGCTGGCTGGGATTGGTCATGGATCTCCTTGAATCGGGCCGGTCGCCTGACGGGAGCATACACGCCCGGCCGCCCTCCGTCAATACGCGGGGCCGCCCCGGCGCGCGGCGCGCTCCCGGATCGCCGTGAAGAGCACGGGGGTCACCACCAGGACGTGAAGGAGCGAGCTGAACATGCCGCCGAGGACGGGCGCCGCCAGCGGCTTCATCACCTCGGCGCCCGTTCCGGTGGACCACATGATGGGGATGAGCCCCGCGAGCGTCGTTCCCACGGTCATGAGCTTGGGCCGCAGCCGCAGAAGCGCCCCTTCCATCACCGCCTCCCGCAGGACCGCGGGCGTCACCCGCGTCCCGGCCCGCTCCCGCCGCGCCAGCGCCTCTTCGAGGTAGATCACCATCACGATCCCCGTCTCCGCCGCCGTGCCGAAAAGGGCGATGAAACCCACCCACACCGCCGTCGAGAAGCGGTAGTCGAGCAGCGCCATCGCCGCAAGCCCGCCCGTCAGCGCGAAGGGAATCGCCAGCGCCACGTGGAGCGCCTCTTTCCAGGAATGATAGATGAAATAAAGCAGGAGCACGATGATGCCCACCGTCACGGGGAAAACCACCAGCAGACGCCGGTTGTCCCGCACGGTGTTCTCGTACCGGCCGCTCCATTCGACCCGGAAGCCGGGAGGGAACTCCACGTGCCGGTCCACCGCCCGGCGGGCTTCCTCCACGAAGCCCACGACGTCCCGTCCCCGCACGTTGAGGAACACCGTCGCGCGGAGCTGGCCGTTTTCGCTCGAGATCATGGCCGGGCCGGACGCCACCCGGAGATCCGCCACCATCGCCAGCGGCACGTGCCCGCCGTCGGCGGCCGGGAGGAGGATCCTTCCCACGTCCTCGAGGCTTTCGCGCCAGTCCCGCGCATAGCGGATCCGCACGGCATACCGCTCCCGGCCTTCGATCATCGTGGCGGCGGTGCGCCCCCCCACGGCCGCTTCGACCGCCTGGAGGGCTTCTTCGGCGGACACGCCGTATCGGGCCGCCCGCGCGCGGTCGAGCTTCACCTCCAGAAACTGCGCGCCCTTGACGGGTTCCGGAAAGACGTCCGCCGCCCCGGCCACCCCGCCGGCCACGCGCGCCACCTTTCGGGCCAGCTCATCGAGCGTCTCGAGGATCCGCGCGTTGTCCGCGCCCGTTCCGAAGATCTTGATGCCGATCTCGGTCCGCACCCCCGTCGTCAGCATGTCGATCCGGTTGATGATGGGCTGCGTCCAGATGTTGGAAACCCCCACGAGCCGCGTCTCCGGATCCAGAACGTCGTCCCGCAGGCGCTCCTTCGTGTAGCGCTCCAGGGGATCCGAGAAATCGAGCTTCGCGAGGATCTCCCGCACCCGGGCGGGATCGGGCTCCCGCCGCCGGTAAAGCTCGAGGGCGGGCGACTGGAGGAGCTCCATCCAGGCCGCGAACGCCGCCGACTCGAACACCGGCCGGAGCCCTTCCTTCATCTTCCGGTACGCCTCGGGTCCCGCCGACCGCCCGCGGGTGTAGCGGTCCACGGCGAGCGTCACGTTCCGCAGGAAGGGGCGCACGAGCTGCTTCTCGTAGGAGTCCCGCAACGTCTGCTCGAAGACCCGCTTCTGTTCCAGGACCGCCGGCTCCAGCTCGCGGCCGCGGATCGAAGCGTAAAAATCGCGGCGCCGCTTCCAGACGACGTGCCGGTGCGGGCGCAGGGTGCCGTCGGCCACGGAGGCCTCCATGAGGCGCTCGAAGGCCTCGCGCACGAGCGACTCCCGGATCGCCCGCCGCGGCCACTCCGCGTAGGGTTTGAGATCCACGACCGTTTCGAACATGCTGACGGGCGCGGGATCCGTGGCCGTCTCCGCCCGGCCCGCTTTGCCCACGACCTGCGCCACCTCCGGGAAGCTCCGCAGAACCGCGTCCTGGTGCTTCATGATCTCGACCGCGCCGGTGAGGGAGACCGTGGGGGCCGTCACGGGCATGAAGAGAAGATCCTGCTCGTCGAGCGCGGGGATGTATTCGCGGCCGAGCCCCGGGACGAGAAGGTTGAGGTCGTCCGTCCAGGACGAAAGCCGCGCGTAAAGCCGCGGAGCGACCTCCCGGCCGAGCGCGAGGGAGGCGGCTTCGAGAGGCAGCCTCGCCGGCGCCAGAAGCGCCGTCCCCGCCCCGAACGCGGCGACGCAGGCGCTCACGAAAAGAATCGCCGCCAGCGCGATCGTCAGCGCCCGATGGTCGAGCGCCCAGGAAAGAACCGGAAGATACACCCTCCGGGCCAGGCGCAGAAGGACGTTGTCCTCCTCCCGGTGCATCCGCCCGCGCAGCAGAAGCGTGCAGAGGACGGGCACAAGCGTCACGGAAATCACCGCCGCGCCGATCATGGCGAAGGTCTTGGTCCACGCGAGCGGATGAAACATCTTGGCCGACTGCCCCGTGAGCGCGAAGACTGGGAGGAAGGCCACGATGATGATGATCATGGAGTAGAAGATCGGCCGTCCCACGAGCTTCGAGGCCGAAAGGACCGTCTCCCATACCCGGCGCCGGTCCCGCGTGTCCACGCCCTCCTGTTCGATCCTCCGGAAGGCGTTTTCCGTCACCACGATCCCGGCGTCCGTCAGCTCTCCGATCGCGATGGCGATGCCCGCCAGGGACATGATGTTGGCCGTCATGTCGAGCGAACCCATGAAGAGAAAGCTCGTCAGGACCGCCAGGGGCAGGGGGATCGTCACGATGAGGATCGAGCGGAAATGCATGAGGAAGATGATGTGGGAAAGCGCGATGAGGACGATCTGCTCGAGGATCGCCGTGCGCAGGGTCGCGATGGCCCGCCCGACCAGCTCCGTCCGGTCGTAGAACGGGACGATCCGCACGCCCGGGGGCAGCCCCGCGCGGATCCCCTCCAGGCGGCGGCGGACGTCGGCCACCACGTCCGAGAACTTCACTCCCTGGCGCGCCATGACCACGCCGCCCACCGCCTCCGCGCCGTCTTTTTCGAGCGCCCCGCGGCGGAACTCCGGGCCGAGCTGGACGGCGGCCACCTGCCGGACCGTGACGGGCGTCCCTTCCGAGGTGGACAGGACGATCTCTTCGATGTCCCGGATCCCTTCGAGGAGCCCCACCCCGCGCACGATGTGCTCGGCGCCGTTCTGCTCGAGGACCGTGGCGCCGACGTTGAGGTTGGCCCGCGCCACCGCCTCGTACACCTCCCCCAGGGTGACGCCGTGGGCCACGAGCTTGTGCGGATCGACGTCGATCTGGTACTGCTTGACATGCCCGCCCACGGAGGCGACCTCGGCCACGCCCGGAAGGGCCGAAAGCGCGTAGCGGACGTACCAGTCCTGAAGCGACCGAAGTTCGCCCAGGTCCAGGCGCGACGGCACCCGATCCGTTCCGTCCTCGGGGCATTTCCCGGGCCGGTCCCAGGTTCCCCGCCGCGGATGCTTCGGACAATACCAGCCGTTTTCGATCGTGTACCAGAAGACGTGTCCCACGCCCGTCCCGTCGGGGCCCAGGACCGCCTTGACCCCCTCGGGAAGCGTCACGAGGGGCAGTTTCTCGAGCACCCGCTGGCGCGCAAAGTAGAAATCCACGCCGTCTTCGAAGATCACGTACAGGAGCGAGAATCCGAACATGGACTGTCCCCGCACCGCCGTGACTCCGGCCAGGCCGCGCAGGGCGCTCGTGAGGGGATAGGTGATCTGGTCCTCGACCTCCTGCGGGCTGCGGCCCGGCCAGTCGGCGTAGACGATCACCTGGTTTTCGCTGACGTCCGGGATGGCGTCCACGGGCGTCCGCTGCATGCGGACGTAGCCCGCCGCGGCGAGCGCGCCGGCGGCCAGGATCACCACCAGCCGGTTGCGCAGGGAGAACTCGATGAGCTTCTCGATCATGGTTCCACCTTCAATGGCGATGCCCCGGCGGCTCCTTGACCTCGGTGGCGCCTCCGTAGAGGGCGCTGGCGCCGGTGGTGATCTGCGACTGGGAATCCAGCAGATAGGCCGCGCGCGTCACCACGCGGTCGCCTTTCTTCAGCCCCCGCCGGACGGGGAAATAATCTCCCGCGAGAGGCCCCAGTTCGACTTCCGTGCGCCGGTACGTTCCGGGTCCGGTCTCGACGAACACCCACCGCTTGAGGCCGCCGTCGAGGACCGCCGAGCGCGGCACCGCGAGCGAGCGCGGGGGGACGAGCTCCTTTTTCTCCTTGAGCGTCATCGGGCATTTGGGGCACTTGCCCGGCTTGTCTTCGCGCACGTCCGGACAGCACTCCGCGCAGACCCAGACGGTCCGCTCCTGGGCCACGGGCTTGCGCACCTTGCGGACGTCGAGGGGCGCTCCGCACGTGGGGCACGTCCCGGGGCCCGGCGCGGGTCCGTGGGCGTGGCAGAAGTGCTCGTCCACTTCCGCCAGCCCCTCCGGTCCGAGCGGCGTCCCGCCGGGTCCGAGCGGCGCCCACAGGAGCGTCTCCACGTACATTCCGGGAAGAAGTTTCCGATCCGGGTTGGGCACGTCCACGCGCAGGTGAAGCGTCCGCGTCTTCTCGTCGAGGAACGCGTGCACGTAGCTCACCGCGCCGCGGAAGACTTCTCCGGGATGGGCGGGCGAGACGATCTCCACCTTCTGGCCCGTGTGGACGAACGGAACGTCCGGCTCGTACACGTCGGCCCGGACCCAGACGCTGGAGAGATCCACGACGTTCATGAGCGGGTCGCCCTCCCGGACCCAGTGGCCGTGATGGACGGCGATCTCGGAGACGACGCCGGAAAGAGGCGCGGGGAACGTGAGCCGCAGGCGGGGCCTGCCCTCCTTCTCGACGTCCCGGATTTCGGATTCCGAGAATCCCCAGAGCAGGAGTCTCCGCCGGGCCGCTTCGGCGGCGCCCGCATCGTTTCTCCGCAGGGCGATCAGGAGCTCCTCCTGGGCGGCGACCGCGGCGGGGCTGTAGACTTCGGCGAGCGGCTCTCCCTGGCGGACCTCGGCGCCCACGAAGTTCTTGTAGACGTGCTCGAGGCGCCCCTCGACGCGGGCGGAGATCTGCCGGGTGAGGCGTTCGTCGGCGGCCACCCGCCCCAGGGCGCGCAGGCGGCGGGCCAGTTCCCGTTCCTCCACCGGCTCGGTCGCCAGGCCGATCGTCCGGATCGTGTCGCTCGAGAGGGACAGCTCGCGGGCCCGGTTGAGCTGGGAGCGCCGGACGCGGTGCTCTTCCGTCAGCGGCATGCCGCCGCACGAGGGCACCAGGCAGGGGCCCGGGTCCTTGCGCTGGAACCCGTCCATGGGGCAGACGTAGACCCAGGGGTCGTCCTCGTCCGGCCGGACCGGCGCCTCCTCGACGTAGGGCGGGGCGATCCAGTCGGCCAGCCGTTCCCGGAGCACGAAAAGGATCACGACCGCCACGGCTCCCAGGACGATGGCGGTCTGGACGAGATTGGATCGCTTCATGGGGCACCTCCTCCGATGGGGCCTCCCGCGGCGCGCTCGAGATCGGCCCAGGCGGACGCCGCCTGGGCCTCGGCGCGGACGCGCTCGAGTTCGGCCGACAGAAGCGCCCGCTCGGCCTCGAGAAGCCTCAGGAAATCGATTCGATCGAGTTCGTAGCCGGCCCGGGCCCCTTCGAGGGCCTGCCGGGCGCGGGGCAGAAGCGTCTCCTCGTAGATCGCGCGGCGCTCCAGGGCGGCGCGCGCCCGCGCGTACGCGGCCTCGAGGTCGCGGCGGACCGCGCGCTCTTCGGCCTCGAGGGCGCGGCGTTCGGCTTCGAGTTCCCGTTCGGCGGCTTCCACTTCGGCGCGCCGCCGGGGGCTGAACCAGGGCAGGGTGAAGCCCACCGTTCCCCCCCAGCCGTCGGGGGCGTCCGGCATCTGCATGTACATGAGATCGAAGGAGAGGTCGGGGACCCACCGTTCGCGCGCGGCGAGCGTGCGGGCGGCTTCGGCGCGCCGGACGGCGGCGCGGCGGGCCAGGAGCGCGGGGTGGCGCTCCGCCGCCGAGGCCCAGAGACGTTCGAGCGCCGGGAGCGCCGGAGGCGGCGCGGGCTCGGGAGGAGCCTCATCGCGCCCGGCGAGATCCCTCCAGGCGGCCCGCGCCTCGCGCCGTCGGGCTTCGGCTTCCGCGCGGAGCGCCTGGGCTTCCGCCTCCTCCAGGCGCGCCTGGAGGACGTCCTGCTGGGAGACGCGGCCGGCGCGGTACTTGGCCTCGGCGGCTTCGGCCATGGCGGACAGGATTTCGCGATGGCGCGCGCGGATCTCGGCCTCGCGCGTCGCTTCGTAGTGTTCGGCCGCGGTTCTGCGGAGTTCCGCGCCGACCTCAAGGCGGGTCCGCAGGTAGTCTTCGCGCAGCCGCCGGGCTTCGGCGGCGGCCGCCTCTTCGCGCGGACCGAGTTTGAAAAGGGGGACCGACTGGGAGAGGCCGGCGGCGTTCCATTCGTCCTGCCCGAAGGCGCCGGGGGTTCGGATCGGGACGCCCTCGGCCCGGAAAAAGAGCATCGGGTCGTCGAGCGCCGCCGCGCCGCGCGCCCGGGCGAGGGCCGCTTCCGCCCGGAGGCGCGCCTCGCGCACCCGCGGATGATCCTCGGCGGGGCCCTCTCCGGGGCGGAGGGAAAACTCTTCAAGCTCTCGAAGTTCCGCCGTGGCCCCGCAACCGGCGGTCAGAACGGAAGCCCAGACGATGGTCCAAAAGCGCATAAATCCCCTTTCGGCGCAACAGGTGAAAACCCGTCCCGGGACGGACTCCGAGCCCGGGACGCGGACGCGTCAGGGGATCTCTAGCGCAGGAGGGACCGATGGAGGATGAACAGCGGCGGGCGGCCGCGGGCTTCCGCGGCCGGAGCCTCCCGGGAGGGGGCGCCGGGGCCGAGGGACGGCGGTTCGGGAGCCGCTTCGGCCGGCGCGGTCAGGGAAACGACCGGAAGAGGGTCGGCCGCGTGCGGGACGATGTCGTGCGAGGGTTCCAGGTGCGTGCAGGGTTTCGCGGGCGGAGCGTCTTCGTGGGGCGCGGGCGTGCCGCAGCAGTCCGCCGGAGGTGAGGGAGCCGGGTCGTGGTGGCCGGCGGGACAGGACGTTTCCGGACGCGGGCAGAGGGCCAGGCAGCAGCAATCGGTCAGGGCGACCGACTGGAGGGCGCCGAAGCCCAGGGTCAGAAAGGCGGCCGCGAATCTCATGCGTTTCCGGAGCGGGCTTCGCCCGCGTCTCTGATTATTACACGACGCGCGGGGAGCAAAGTCAACACGCCGGCGCAACAAAGATCGAAGCGGCGGATCCTATGTACCGACCGGGGCCGCGGGCCGCGCGCGCGGTTCCGCCGCCGCGAGCTCATGCTCGTCGCTTGATTTCGCCGGAAGCGCGGGGGATAATTGAATCGGGAGGCGCTTCGGTGCGGGCGCCTCCGAATGGGTCGAGGGGCCGGTCCGGTGGGAAGCCGGGCCGTGGTCACGTAAGGGAAAGGGGCCGGATGTATGGGCCCCGAGCGCGCGAGGTTCTGGCTGCCCCTGGTTCGACTCAGCGGGTTTGTGGCCGCTGTCGTCGGGTTCGGCACCTTCGTGTTCCAGGCCGTTCGCCCCGCCGTTCCCGAGGGAGCTCCCGAAGGCCGCAGCGTCGATTACTTCTCCCGCAAGAAGCGCAAGCTCGAGCGGCACCTGCGGGCCCTGGAGCGGTTCATCGGCGACAATATCTTCTTCCCGCCTTCGAAGGCTCCTCCGACTCGGGCGGAGGAGGAACCCGGGTCGCGGGCTCCTTCGGACGGACTTGTTCCGGTGTCCTACACGGCGCCGCCGGAGGACGTTCCCGCGGGCGGCGCGATCCGCGCGGTCGAGCTGCCGGTGCTCCTCTGGACCGAGAAGGATCTTCCGGCCTTCGCGTGGCCGGAGCCTCCGCCTCCGCTTCCGGCCCCGCGGGAGATCGATCTTCCGCGGATCGAAACGCCGTTTCACGAGCCGCTGCTGACGTCCGACTTCGTGAAGGCCTGTTACGGAAGGCTGGAGACGGATCCGGTGTGCGACGTGGCCGACGCGATCCTGCACGGGCCGGAACTCGTTTTCGACGGAACGTTGTCGCTCCTGGAGAGCCTCTTTCCGCGGTCGGGATCGTACGACTGGACGATGGACGAGGAAGAGTCGATCACGTCGCGGATCCTGGATTTTCACGTGGAGGAACGTCAGGGGAGGATCTTCAGCGAATTCCTGGCGCGCTGGCTGGAGCGGGAGCAGCGGTTCTTTTCGAAATTCGAGGAATCGTACCTCAACACCTACGGATTCGAAGACGGAACGGCCGAGATCGACGGCGGAGATCTGGCCTCCGAGCAGCAGAAGATTCTGTGGGATGTTCTTCGGAGGACGTACTTCTCGAAATACCGTCTCAAGGCGGAGGATCGGATCCGGGACGACGCGTTCTATTTCAACGAATGGCGGGGGATGGATTTCCTGGCGCTGCCGCCGCTGATGGCCGGCTATCTCTATTATCGCGGCCTGGACAAACGATTCTCGATGGCGGGAACGTGGCTGAAGGTGTCGCTGGAGCCTCTGTCGAAGTGGTTCTCGCGCCGGGAGGATCTCGTGGCGGGGGTGAGCCTGGAATGGACGGTGAAGGGGTGGCCCATCGGGCTGATCGTTTCGGCCGGGCTCTATGAGGGGGACGTCGAGCTCGACTTCATCGGAATCGGCACGAGCGCCGGGATGGCCAAGAAGGCGCTCTACATGGAGCGGGAAGAATGAGGCGGGGAAGGGCGAAAATCTTTGAGGCGCCGGGACTTCCGGCGGCCGGTTCCGCGTTGGGGGAGTAGGAGCCCGGCCGGCGCGCCTGCAGAAAGCGGGCGCGACGGCCGGGCCCCACGGCGCGTCCCACTGTGGCCTCCCGGCCACACCCTCCCTATCCGCGCCGTGGGGCTTTTTTGTTCGGCGAAGGCGGCGGGGTCGCGTTCCCATGCGGCGACCGGGCCGGGGACGATCCAGAAAAGCGGATGGGGCCGCGGGCGGGATTCGCGGCGCCATCGGGCGCTCCACGCGGGATGGCGCCGGCGGAGCTTCAGGCTCAGGTGGCGCCACTCGAAAAGGAGTTGGCCGCGAGGAACGGCGAGCCTGCCGCGGCCCATCGCCGGCGCGATTCGTTTCTCGTCGAATCGATAGCCTCTCCGACGCGCCTCGGCGGCCACCTCTCGGAGGTATCGGGCGATGAGGGCGACGGGATTTCGCGCGGCCCGAAAGCGCTCCAGCTGAGGATGGCGGGTATACCCTCGGGTGCGGCCCTGGAGGACCGCCTGGGCGAGCAGGCCTTCCCGCCAGAGAGCCACCAATCCTTGCGGGTCCAGGTATCGCGGGTGGAGGCTCCAGAGTCGCATGAAGAATCTCCGTGCGCCGTCCGGCGCAGGGACGATTACTTCCGGTCCGGGGCGGCCGGCGTGGAGGGTCCGGTCGACCGGCGGATCGCCTTGAGGAGGTCGCCCTTCTTGATGGCCGAGAGGTGGGGCGCGCCCTCGAGGACGGCGCCGAAGACCGTGACGTTCTTGAGATCGGGCTCGGCCTTCAGGAGGATCTGGAACTGTCCGGGGAGATTCTCGGCCGCGCCCTCCTTGCGGACGAGGATGAGGGAGTAGGCTTCCGCGGGGCGGCCGGTATTCTCGAACGGGAGGGGGTCCCCCGCCGGCTTGTCGGTTCGGGGCAGGAGATGCAGCCGCGCCCCGTCGCCGACCACGTCCCACGAGGCGCCTTCCCAGTATTTTTCCTCGAGGAGCTTGAGGACGTGGGCCACGGCGCGGGGCGCCTGGTCTTCGAAGAGCTCGAGCTTGACGAAGCCGGCGCCCGTGTCGATCTCCACGACGGGCCGGGACGGGCGCACGGGACCCCAGAGGGGTTCGGCGTCTTTCGCCGCGGCGAGCTGGTGCGGATGGGTTTGGAGGCGCGCGGCCTTGAGCCGCTTTTCCTTGTCGCGCTCGGCGAAGGCGAGGTCGGCTTCCAGCGAGCGAAGGGCCTGTTCGACCTCCGGGAGGAGCGCGTGGCCGGGGAAGCGCTGCTGGAACTCGAGGTACTCGGCGCGCGCGGCCTCGAGCTTGCCGTCGGCGTAGTAGCGGTTGGCCAGCCGGTAGAGGATGCGGGGGCCCGCGGGCGTCGAGAGGTACTTGTCCTTGAGGACGCGGAGCGCCTCGGCGCTGGCGGCGGTGGAGAGCTCCTCTTCGGCGCGCTCGGCGCGGGCCTTGTCGTAGAAATGCTTGGCGAAGACGAGCACCGTGAAGATGACCAGAACGGTCGAGGTCACGATGATGGCCAGCGCGTGGCGTTCGCCGAACTCGTTGAGGCGGGCCAGCCAGCCGCGGGTTTCGGGCGCGTCGGGTTCGGCGGCCCGGCTTTTCATGGAGTCTCGCTCTCGAACGGCCATGCTAGTCCTTGCGGTTGACCTTGAGCCGCACCGCCACGACGGTGGGGGAAGACTCGGAGATCTCGATTCGGCAGCGTTCTTCCTTCTTGACGAAGGACAGCCGGATCGGGCCGGGGGGCCGTCCTTCTTCGTTCTCGAGCGTCCAGCCGTGGACGGGGAACGCTTCCTTATAGAACTGAAGCGCGCCTTCGACGCGGCGGTGCTTGCCTTCGAGGACCTGGTTGACCGTGCGGAAGGAACCCGTGGGGCTGGAGTGGCTCTGGTTTTCGACGAAGACGAATCCCTGGGGCGCGGGGAGGTCGGGGTGGAGCGAGGCGTTGCCGGGAGGCAGGGGCTGGACGACCTTGGGGCCCTCGGCGCACGACGCCAGGAGCGCGGCCAGGGCCGTGGCGGCGACGAGGGCGGCCGGGCGGATCATGCGGGCCTCCGTGCGTAGCATCAGGGACGCGCGGTAACTTAGTGGCTGCGCCGGGAAATGTCAAGGACGGCCGCCGCCGCGCCTCAGGGATTTGTTGCACGGCCTCCGGCCCTTTGCTATATTCCCCGCCACTTTACATGTATTTCGACTTCGCCAACGTCCTCGTCTTCATCCTCGTCTCGATTCTCTTCATTCTGGGATCGCTGACCGTGGGGCGGATTCTGCGGCCCCACCGGCCCACCCCCGAGAAGCTCACGACCTACGAGTGCGGCGAGGAAACGATCGGAACCGCCTGGATCCAGTTCAACGTGCGGTTCTACATCGTGGCGCTGATTTTCCTCATTTTCGACGTCGAGATCGCGGTCCTTTTCCCGTGGACGGCGATCTTCAAGGAGGCGGGGCTTCTGGCGCTGGTGGAGATCCTGGTCTTCGTGGGGATCCTCGTCGTGGGCTTCGCCTATGTGTGGGTCAAGGGCGACCTCGAATGGCTCAAGAGCCTGGGAGAGGTCCGCACCTCGCCGGAGGCGGGGGCGGAGCGCGCCCCGCGGCTGACGGGCCGCGCGTCCTGACCGGGTCGAATCGCAAAGCGGGTCTCCGATGCCGCTGGCCTTGAAAGAGGTGTACGAGAAGATCCGGGAGCGCTTCCCGGACGCCGTCGTCTCCGTGGAGGAGGTCCCCGGGGATCCCTATTGCGTCGTGAAGCCGGACGCGGTCGTGGAGATCTGCCGGTACCTCAAGGAGGATCCGGAGCTCCGGTTCGACCTGTGTTCGTGCGTGTCCGGCGTGGACGACGGGAAGGATCTCTGGGTCGTCTATCATCTGTATTCGATCCCCCGGAATCACCGGGCCGTGCTCAAGGTGAAGGCCGGGGGCCGGGAAAACCCGGCGGTGCCCAGCGTGACGTCCGTGTGGAAGACCGCCGACTGGCACGAGCGCGAAACCTACGACATGTACGGAATCGTCTTCGAGGGGCATCCGGACCTGCGCCGGATTCTCCTGCCGGAGGACTGGCCGGGCTGGCCGCTCCGCAAAGACTACGAGTTCCCGGACGAATACCAGGGGATCCCGCTCAAATAGACCGCCTATGGAGCTTCTGGGGGCGATCGACTGGGAGGCGTTGAGGAACGGTCCGGTTTTCCCGGCGTTCCTGGGGATCCTCTTGGTGGCTTTCCTTCTGGTCAACTTCATCGCGGTCTACGCGGGGGTGTCCACGCTCATCGAGCGGAAGGTGGCCGGCCACATGCAGGCCCGGGTGGGTCCCTACCGCGTGGGGCCGCACGGGGCGCTCCAATGGCTGGCGGACGCCCTCAAGCTCATGATCAAGGAAGACATCATCGCGCGGGACACGGACCGGCTGCTCTTCCGGCTGGCCCCGTACGTCGTCTTCGCGGGGGCGTTCGCCTGCTGGGTGGCGCTTCCGTACGCGCCGGGCTGGTCTCCGGCGGACTTCAACATCGGCATCCTCTATCTTGTGGCCGTCTCGAGCGCCGTGGTCATCGGCATTCTGATGGCCGGCTGGTCGAGCGGTTCGAAGTGGGCGCTCTTCGGGGCCATGCGCTCGGCGGCGCAGATCGTCTCCTACGAAGTGCCGGTGGGACTGACGCTCCTGGGGATGCTGCTCATTTACGGCACGCTCGACATGCAGAAGATCTGCGAGGCGCAGCGCGCGGGGCTGGTCTGGGGGCTGGGCCAGGACACGGCGGGGGGGCTCTGGTCGTGGGGGATCAACCGGCATCCGCCCTTCACGCTGATCGCCTTCCTCATTTATTTCATCGGGGCGCTGGCCGAGACCAACCGCACGCCGTTCGACATTCCGGAGGCGGAGTCGGAGCTCGTGGCGGGGTATCACACCGAGTACAGCGGCATGCGCTTCAGCTTCTTCTTCCTGGCCGAGTACGCCAACATGTTCGTCGTCTGCGCGATCGCGACGACGTTCTTTCTGGGAGGCTGGCTGCCGCCGTTTCCGAACGTGTCGGCGGCCGGGTACGCCGCGGCGGGGCTCCTGGCGGGGATGGCGGCGGGGTATGGGCGCAAGAAGCGCGGCTTCGACGCGGTCGTGGGAGCGATCGTCGGAATGGGAGCCGGGGTCCTCGTGGCCGTTCTGGTCCAGGGGCGGGGGACGGCCTCGACGCCCCCGGAGGGATTCACGGCGTTCGTCTCGGGCGTCTTCTGGTTCACCTCCAAGGTGTTCTTCCTCCTCTTCGTCATGATCTGGCTGCGGTGGACGCTCCCGCGCTACCGGGTGGACCAGCTGATGGATCTGTGCTGGAAGCGGCTGACGCCGCTGGCGTTCGTCAACCTCGTGGCGATCGGGCTTCTGGAGACGCGGCACCAGTGGGGGCCGCTCCTGGCGGGTCTCTTCCGCGCGAAAGGGGGCGCGTAGGCCATGCCGGCTTCGGAGGTTCTGGTCAACGCGGTGTTCTACGTCTTCGCCGCGGCGGCCGTGGCGGGCTCCGTGGCGGTGGCGGCCAGCCGTAACATCGTCCGCTCGGCGTTCGCGCTCCTGGCGGTGCTTTTTTCGGCCGCGGCGATGTACGCCCTCATGCGGGCGGACTTCATCGCGGGCGTGCAGGTGCTCGTCTACGTCGGGGGCATCCTGGTGCTGATCATCTTCGCGGTGATGCTGACGCACCGGATCACCGACGTCAAGCTCTCCAACGAGTCGGCGCCGGGGCCGGCGGCTTTCTGCGCGTGTTTGTGCCTGCTTTTTTCCCTGGCGGTGGTCGTCCTTTTCGCCGGGCGGTGGAAGCGCGGTCCGGAGCCGCTGCGGGCGAGGGCGGCCGAGCCGGCTTCGGAAAAGGGCGGAACGGTGGATTTGGAGCTTCTTCAGTACCAGGCGGACGGACGCACCGGGATCGAGCGCGGCGGCGGCACGTTCGAGGAACGCGTCGTGCTCGAGGTGCGCTGCGGGCGTCCCCCGGAGGGCGCTTCCGACGTCGAGGTGGAGGTGACCCCCGAGGGCGGGAAGGCGTCCGTGCGCTCGGAGCCGTTGGGGCCCGACGGGTCCGCGCGGGTGGAGCTCGGGGGCCTGGAGGAGCGTCCCTACAACTGGCGGGTCCGCCTGGTGGGGCCGGACGGCAGGGCGCGGACCGCGTGGGTTCCCTACGCGGAAGGCGGCCCGGCGTTCCGCGTCCATCGGGGTCTGACGCGGCCGCTGGGATACGCGCTGGCGGGACCGTATCTTTTCGCCTTCGAGGCGATCTCCGTGCTCCTCCTGGCGGCGCTGGTCGGCGCGGCCTACCTGGCGCGCAAGGAGGTGAAGGAATGATCTTCACCCGCCATCCGCTCGAGAACATGCTGCTCCTCTCGGCGGTGATTTTCTGTTGCGGGGTCTACACGATCCTGACGCGGAAGAACGCCGTCTCGATCCTCATGGGGGTGGAGCTCGTCCTGAACGCGGCGAACCTCAACTTCGTGGCCTTCGCGCAGTACACGAGCGCCGGGGGCGTTCACGGCGGCGTCTTTTCGATTTTCGTGATCCTGCTGGCGGCGGCGGAGGCGGCGGTGGCGCTGGCGATCATCATCGGGATCTACCAGAATTTCGGGCGCGTGGACGTGGACCAGGCCGACCTGATGAAGGAATAAGATCGAGCGGCCGGTGACGACATGACTTTCCTGGGCGGCGTCGGGACGGGAGGCGGAATCGCGCCGGCGATTCTGTGGGCGATTCCGCTCCTGCCGGTGGCGGGCTTTCTTTTCCAGGTGTTCGTGGGGCGCCGGCTCCCGAAGCCGATCGTCAGCCTCGTGTCCTGCGGCGTGGTCCTGGCGAGCGCCCTTCTTTCGTGGAAGGTTTTCCTCCATCTCCGGACGCTGCCGGAGCACCACCGGATCGTCGAGGCGTCGCTCGCCCCGTGGATCGAGGTCCCCGGCGTGGGCGGGGAATTCCTCCGGGTGTTCGTCGATCACAAGCTCGTCGTGGACCCGCTCAGCGCGGTCATGATCCTCGTGGTCACGAACATCGGATTCCTGATCCATCTTTATTCCACGGGCTACATGGCCGAAGAGCGCCGCTACGCGCGCTACTTCGCGTACCTCAATCTTTTCACGGGGTTCATGCTCATCCTCGTCATGGCCTCGAACCTTCTGCTCATGTTCGTGGGCTGGGAGGGAGTGGGGCTGTGCTCGTATCTTCTGATCGGCTTCTGGTTCGAGAAGGCGGAAAACGCCGCCGCCGGGATGAAGGCGTTCCTCGTCAACCGCGTGGGCGACTTCGCCTTTACGGTGGGGGTGCTGACGCTCTTCGTCTACCTGGGCACGACGTTCGGGACATGGACGGTCGATTTCGGGGAGCTTCGGGCGGCGTTCGCCGCGCACGGGAAGGAGCTGCCCGGGATCCTCACGGCGGGGGTCGGGATTCTGCTTTTCCTGGGGGCCACGGGCAAGAGCGCGCAGATTCCGCTCTACGTCTGGCTGCCGGACGCGATGGCGGGCCCCACGCCGGTCAGCGCCCTCATCCACGCGGCCACCATGGTCACCGCCGGCGTCTACATGATCGCGCGGATGAATTTCCTCTACGCGCTTTCGCCCACGGCGATGACGGTGGTGGCGACCGTCGGGGCGCTTACGGCGCTTTTCGCCGGGACGATCGGCATCGCCCAGAACGACATCAAGAAGGTTCTGGCCTACTCGACGGTGTCGCAGCTCGGGTTCATGTTCATGGGCGTGGGCGTGGGGGCGTTCGCGGCGGGGATCTTCCACCTCTTCACGCACGCGTTCTTCAAGGCGTGCCTCTTCCTCGGGTCCGGCTCCGTGATCCACGGCATGGGAGGGGAACAGGACATCCGCAGGATGGGAGGGCTGAAGTCGAAAATGCCGTGGACGTTCGCGACGTTCGCGGCCGCCACGCTGGCGATCGCGGGGATCCCGCCGCTGGCGGGATTCTTCTCGAAGGACGAGATCCTTTGGCAGACGTTCCGGACGCAGAAACTGCTCTTCCCGGGATGGATCCTCTGGGGCGTGGGGGCGCTGGCGGCCCTGTGCACGGCGTTCTACATGACGCGGCTGGTCATCAAGACCTTCCTCGGCCGTCCCCAATGGACCCCGGCCACCGCCTTCTCGGGCGGGGGCGTGGACCTTCCGGAATGGATGGAAGAGGACGAGGAAGAGAAGAAGCCCAAGCCGAAGCCTCCCCGCACGGGCACCGGTCCGGACGGACTTCCCCTCTGGATGGAAGAGGAGGAAACGGCGGGGAGCCCCGCGCCCGCGCACGGCCTGCCCCAGGACGAGTCGCTCTTGGATCTGCGCAAGATCGGGCCCGACGCCCATGCCGCGCACGGCGCAGGACACGCCCCGGACGCGCACGCCGCCGCGGAGGAGGCGCACGACGCGCCGGCGGGGCACGGCGCCGATCACGCCGGCCACGGTCACGGACACGGCCACGGGGAGCCGCACGAGTGCCCGTGGTCGATGCGGCTGGCGCTCGTGGTCCTGGCGGCCTGTTCGGTCGTCGTGGGTTTCCTGGGGGTGCCGCCGGCGCTCGGGGGCCATGACCTCTTCGGCCACTGGCTGGAGCCGGTCGTCGGGAGCGTGCACGGGGAGCACACCGCGACCGAGTACGTGGTGATGGGGATTTCTCTTCTTCTGGCGCTGGCGGGGATCGGGGCGGCGTGGCGGATCTATTACCTGCGCCACGGCGTGCCGGCGCGGGATTTCGCCGAGAGCCACCGGGATCTCTACGAGCTCGTGCGGGACAAGTATCGGGTGGACGAAGCGTACGATCGCCTCGTGGTGCAGCCGCTGTTGCGCCTGGAAGAGGGCGTGGGGCGGTTCGACAACGAGGTGGTGGACGGCCTGGTCAACGGCACGGCCCGGGGCGGCGCGCGGGCGGCGGGCGGGGCGGGGCTCTTCGACAACGAGGTCGTGGACGCCGCCGTGAACGCCGCCGCCGAAGTCACCCAGGAGGCGGGCCGGCGCGTGCGGCGGCTGCAGACGGGCAACGTCCGCCAGTACCTGAATTTCGCGCTCGTGGGAGGACTCTTCGTGATCGCTGTCTTCTGCGTGGTCCTGACCTGGGACCGCCTGCGGACGGCCTTGGGGATCTAGCGATGAACGAACATCTCCTCTCGATCACCATCTGGGCGCCCCTCCTGGGGGCGCTGGCGGTGATGCTCCTGCCGCGCGCGGCGCACGGGGCGATCAAGGTGGTTTCGCTGCTTTCGACGGCGGCGGCGCTCCTGGCCGCGGTGGCGGCCGTGCGGCGCTTCGTCCCGGGCGGGGAGCGGTATCAGCTCGTGGAGAAGCTGGCCTGGATCCCGGCCTTCAACATCGAGTACTACCTGGGGGTGGACGGACTGTCGATCACGATGGTCCTGCTGACGGGGATCCTCTCCTTCCTCTGTATTCTGGCGTCGTGGGGCATCGAGGACTGGCACGTCAACCGGGGGATCAAGGGCTACTTCGCCCTCTTCCTGCTGCTGGAGGCGGGAATGATGGGCGTCTTCGAGGCGCTGGACTTCTTCCTCTTCTACGTCTTCTGGGAGGTGATGCTCCTGCCGATGTACTTCCTCATCGGCATCTGGGGCGGCCCGCGGCGCGAGTACGCGGCGATCAAGTTCTTCCTCTACACGCTGGCCGGAAGCGTCCTCATGCTTGTCGTGATGCTGGCGATGTACTTCACGGTGCCGGATCAGGACCCCGTGCGGGCGGGCCATCAGGGGACGTTCGACCTCACGCGGCTGGCCGAGGTGGGGCCGGCGGTCTTCCGGGGCGCCTGGTGGAAGTGGGCGTTCGTGGCGCTCTACATCGGTTTCGCGATCAAGGTGCCCGTCTTCCCCTTCCACACCTGGCTGCCGGACGCGCACGTCGAGGCCCCCACGCCGATCTCGGTGATCCTGGCGGGCGTTCTTCTCAAGATGGGCACGTACGGGCTGCTGCGGATCAGCTATCCGATCCTGCCGGAGGCGGCGCTCTGGTTCGCCCCCTTCATGATGCTTTTCGGGGTGATCAACATCCTCTACGGCTCGCTCTGCGCGATGGCCCAGATCCGCGGCGTTCCGCGGGTCAATTCCGCGACGGGGGAGCTGTTCGTGGAGCGCGACTGGAAGAAGATGATCGCCTATTCGTCCGTGGCCCACATGGGCTTCTGCATGATCGGAATGGCCACGGCGACGCCGGCCGGACTGGCCGGGTGCCTCTTCCAGATGTGGAACCACGGGTGCATCACCGGCATGCTCTTCCTTCTCGTGGGCGTGATCTACGACCGGGCGCATCACCGCAACATCGACGGGTTCGGCGGGCTCTGGCAGGTCATGCCTCACTACGGGTCGCTGACCGCGCTGGCGTTCATGGCGTCCCTGGGGCTTCCGGGACTGGCGGGGTTCGTGAGCGAACTCCTGTGCTTCCTGGGCGCCTTCCAGGGGGGCAGCGCCTATCCCTTCGACTTCAACCTGGGCGTGGCGGAGATGTCGGTCTCGAGCTTCTGGTACTTCAAGGTCCTCACGGCGGCGTCCGTTCTCGGCGTGGTGCTCGGGGCGGGGTATTTCCTCTGGAGCTATCAGAAGGTCTTCCTCGGGCCGCTCAATCCGAAATACCAGAATCTCCAGGACATGACCCTTCGGGAGAAGCTCACGGTGTGGCCTCTGGCGATCGTCGTGGTGGTCCTGGGCGTGTACCCGAAGCTCTATCTCGACGTCATCAATCCGACGATGGCGCGCCTGTCGGCCGACCTGGCGCAGGTCTTCCCGTGGCTCAAGGGGGCCGGACTCTGACATGGACGCGGGCTCCATTCTGAACGCGCGGGCGCTCCTGAGCGACCTGCGGTGGGTGACCCCGGAGATCATCCTCACGGGGTTCCTGCTTCTGGTCGTGCTGGCGGACCTGACGCGGATGCGGAAGGGCGCGGTGGGGGCGCTGGCGCTCGTGGGCCTCCTGGCCGCGGGCCTGGCGTGCGCGGCGTACCTGCGGGCCTATCCCGAGGCGCCCGCCTTCTTCTGGGGCGCCCGCGAGACGCGCCTGGAGCTGACCGCGTTCGGCACCGCCTACCGCATCGACGCGTTCTCGTACGCCTTCAAGCTCGTTTTCCTGGCGGCGGCCTTCCTGGTGGGGCTTTTCTCGCTGCCGGTCGTGCGGGACTGGCCTTCGGGGCGCGGAGAATTTTTCGCGCTGCTTCTGGCCTGCACGCTGGGGCTTCTTTTGATGTCGAGCGCCAACGATCTCCTCATGATGTACCTGGCGCTGGAGTTCGTCAGCGTCACGAGCTACGTCCTGGCCGGCCTCCAGCGCCGGAGCCGCCGGGGGGCGGAGGCGTCCCTCAAGTACATCATCTACGGCGCCGGCGCCAGCGGGATGATGATCTACGGGATGAGCTTCCTCTACGGGCTCACGGGGACGCTGGACGTCGCCGAGATCGGCCGCCGGTTGAGCGAGCTTCACGTGGCTCCGACCCTCGCCCTCGTCACGAGCGTCCTCGTCATGGCGGGGTTCGGCTACAAGATCGCCGCCGTGCCGTTCCACATGTGGTGTCCGGACGTCTACGAGGGGGCTCCCACGCCGGTGACCGCGTTCTTCAGCGTGGGTCCGAAAGCCGCCGGCTTCGCCATGCTGGCCCGGTTCCTCCAGGGCGTGTTCCCCTCGGAGCCGGGTCCCTTCGAGTGGAAGCTCGTCATGGCGCTCCTGGCGGTCCTCACGATGGCCGTGGGGAACTTCGGCGCCCTCCACCAGCAGAACCTCAAGCGCCTCCTGGCGTATTCGTCGATCGCCCACGCGGGCTACATCCTGATCGCCTTCACCGCCTTCACTCCGGAGGCGACCTCGGCGGTCCTGGTCTACCTGGCGCTCTACGTCGTCATGAACCTCGGAGCGTTCCTCGGCGTGCTGGTTCT
This sequence comes from Planctomycetota bacterium, assembly GCA_035574235.1. Classification (NCBI taxonomy): domain Bacteria; kingdom Pseudomonadati; phylum Planctomycetota; species Planctomycetota bacterium. The sequence continues at coordinate 23,133 of DATLZA010000035.1, forward strand.
GGAGCGGCGCTACGGCGTGGAGACGGTGGACGGATGCCGCGGCCTGGGGTGGCGCGCGCCCGGCGTCGGCGCGCTCCTGACGGTCTTCCTGGTGGCGCTCACGGGACTTCCGCCCACGGCGGGCTTCACGGCGAAGCTCCTTCTTTTCGGCTCCGTGATCGAGCACAGCCTGGGCGCGGAGCGCGCGCTCGGAATCGTGCTGGTCGTGGCCGGGGCGCTTTTCTCCGTCATTTCGCTTTTCTACTACATGCGGATCGTGGCGGCCCTCTACCTGGCGCGCCCCCGCGAGGAGACGGCCGGGGAGCGGCCGGATCTTCTCAGCTCGGCGGTCCTGGGGCTTCTCGGAGCCGGGACGATCCTCTTCGGCCTGGCCTGGGATCCGATCCAGAAGTTCGCGGTCTGGGCGGGCCAGACGCTCTATCGCTGATTCGCCGCTTCCGCCTCGAAGATCCGCTCCGCGCGGCGGCGGCGTTCCTCGCGGCGCCGGGCGACCTCCTCCAGGCCCTCGCCTTCGTAGAGCTCCCGTTCGGCGGGCTCCCGGCGCAGCGCGTCCAGGAGCCGCAGCGTCCGGACGCCGGACTCCCGATGGACCGCCTTCGGGGCGGTGTACTCGATCGCGCAGTGGTCGTCCGTCAGGATCGGTCCGTCGCCCGCGAAGGCGCGCGCCGCCGGGGCCGACGCCAGCAGCCCTTCCAGGAGGGCCGCCGGCCCCGGCTCGCGGATGTGGCCTTCCAGGCGCACTTCCGCCCGTCGCGCCGACAGGAGCGCCAGGGGGCGGCGGAAGGGCTCCGGCGACCCGAGCAGCAGGTAGTCTCCCCCCGGCGCCACTTCCCAGAAGCTGCCGTGCTCGAAGACGCGGAAAAAGGTCCGCACCACGCAGCGGAAGTCCTCCGGGTCCAGGCGGTAGGCGTGCACCCACATGCACAGCAGGCCGCCGGGGGCCAGGCGCCGGCGCGCCTCCTCCAGGAAGTCGCGCGTGAAAAGCGCGGCCATTCCGCTGATCCAGAGGTTGGAGGGCTCGGACAGGATGACGTCGTACGGTTCCCGTCCGAACCGCACGGCGGCGCGGCCGTCGCCGATTTCGAAGCGGACGCGCGGGTCGGCGAGCACGTTCTCGTTGGCTTCGCGGAAGTAAGGCGCCAGGCGCGCCACGGCGGGCGAAAGCTCCACGACGTCCAGCCGCTCCACGGGATGGCGCGCGGCGGCGGCGGCCGTGACGCCGAGCCCCAGGCCGATGACGAGCACCCGGCGGGGGCGCGGATGGTGAAGAAGCGGGAGGTGGCCGAGAAGGCTCTGCGTGGCCATGTCTTCGGGGGCGGTGGAGCCGTCGGTCTTGCCGTTGACCTTGAGGAGGAGGTGGGCGTGCGAGTCGCGATGCACCGTGGCCAGGCCGTACGCGTCCCAGGCGTGGGCGAGAACCTCGCCGCGGAACCGCGGGCCGTAGAGTCGGACCCCCGAGGAGAGGGTGTTGAGGTCCCACCGGGGCAGCGCCCACGCGAGCGGGACGGCCAGCGCGGCGGCCGCGGCGGCGGCCCGGAGACGGGGGCGGACGGCCCAGAAGAGCGCCACGCCCGCCCCGAGGTTGACCGAAGCGGCCGCGGCGATCGTGGCGTCCAGGCCGATCGCGGGGATCAGCGCGAAAGAGGCCAGCAGCGTTCCGGCGATCGAGCCCGACGTGTTCCACGCGAGGAGAGAACCCACGGCGCGGCCGAGCCCGCGTTCGGAGACGCCCGCCCACCGGCAGGCCAGAGGGAAGGCGGCTCCCATGAAAAGCGTGGGAACGAAGACGAAAAGTCCCACGGCCGCGGACTCCAGGGCGAGCGCCTGTTCGAAGTCGCGGCCGAAACGGGCCAGGAGGAGACCCAGGCGCACCGGCGCGTCGCCGAGAAAGGGAAGAAGAAGGACCGCCGTGAGCCCCACGCCCGTCTGCGCCAGGGCGAGCGCGAGGCGGGGATCGCCCACGCGGGTCAGGAGGCGCGTGGCCAGGGCGCTTCCCGCGGCCAGCCCCAGAATGAAGGCGGCCAGGATGAGCGTGAAGGCGTAGACGGTGGATCCCAGGCTGAGGACCAGGGCGCGCGTCCAGGCGACCTCGTAGACGAGCGCGGCGGCGCCTCCCACGGCGACGAGGATCCGCGGGGCGAGGGGCGGAGGGGCTTCTGCGGGGGGGGCGGAGGTTTCCGGCGGGAGGAGGTCGCGATCCGAACGCCGGGCCAGGGCGAGGGCGGCGACGCCGACGACGACGTTCAGGGTCACGGCGGCCAGCGTCGTGGAGAGGAGACCGAAGGAGGGGATGAGCCAGAAGCCGGCGGCCAGGGTCCCGGCGGCGCCCCCGAGGGTGTTGACCGCGTAGGCCCGGCCGGTTTCGCGGGCGGAATCGGCGGCTCCGGCGGCGAGGAAGCGCGCCAGCACGGGGAGCGTGGCGCCCATGAGGACGGTCGGCGGGACGAGCGTCGCGGCCACGGCTCCGGCGCGCAGGAGGAGGAAGCCCGGATGGGCTTCGCCGAGCGCGCGGTATCCCCAGCCGATCAGCGGTTCCGAAGCGCGAAGGAGGAAGGGGACGGCCAGGGCCGCGGCGGCCACGCCGAGCTCCAGGATCCCGTAGAGGGCGGCGCAGCGTCTCGGGATCCGGCGGTCCGCGCGGCGTCCTCCGAAGCGGGCTCCGAGCGCCAGGCCCGCCATGTAGACGGCGACCACGGTTCCCGTGGCATGCGTCGTGTTCCCGAGCACGGTGCCGGCCACGCGGATCCAGACGACTTCGTAGACCAGACCGCACAAGCCGGATGCGAAGAAGAGAAGCAGCGCCGCGGTTTTCATGAA
>DATLZA010000036.1 GCA_035574235.1 Planctomycetota bacterium
GGGGTCCGCCAGGCCGAAGAAACCCGCCATGGAGCGGTTCACGCGGATGAAGCGGCTCTGGAGGTCCTTGAAGTAGATGAGATCCGGAAGGCTGTCCATGAGGGCGCGCAGGAGATCCTGCTCGCGAACGCCGTGAGCCGCCCCGTCCCCAAGCTGCCGCATCATGGCCTCTGACCCAGTGTATCCCCTCCTATCTGCATATACAATGCAAAATCGCACGACGTGCCGCGGGAATCGGAGGAAACCCGGGAAACGTTCAAAGCGGGGCGGACCGGGCGCGGACCACGGAGGCGGCGTCCAGGACTTCCGGGCGGCCCGTGTCCCGGTCGAGGCCTTCGATCCGCCCTTCCCCCAGAAGGACCCCGACCAGACAATGCCGCCGTCCGCCCCTCATCTCCACCTCGAGCGGCTCGCCGTGCAGCGAGGCATGAAGGACACGCTTGCGAATGCCTTCGGGCTCCGTCCCCCACTCGCGGCACGTGCGATGGTCTTCCTGCGCCGCTTCCTCCGCCTGCTCGCGCAAAGTTTCCCGCGTCAACACCGGCCGCTCCAGCTTCACCAGGTAGCCTTGCCGCTCCAGCTCGCGCCGGATCGCGTCGGGATCGTACGCCATCGGAACCGCGGCCACCCGGTCCGAAATCCGCACCAGATTCAGCCCGGCCAGCATCGCCGGATCCCGGACCTCCACCACCGCCGCGCAGGGAACGATCCGCACTTCCCCCACCCGGGATCCGATCTCCTCCAGAAGAAACGCCACCGCCTGCGGCAACGGACGGCCCGAACGCGCCTCCAGAATCGCGCGCAGCCGCAGGAGATCCTCGCCCCGCCGCGCCGCCTCCATCGCCGTCGCCCGCGTAAGCGAGAAGACCAGCACCGGCTCGACGCCCGTGATTTCCGCCGCCCGGGCCAGGGCGGCCAGCTCCTGCGGCGGAAACGCCCCCGGCGGCGCGATCACTTCTCCCGTGGGCTGCACCGTCACCGTCCCCGGCAAGCCCTCCGCCGCGCCCCCCTTGGGCGACCAGCGCAGATACTCGAGTCGGTCTCCCCGCCGCACCCCTTCCGCCAGACCGAACTGAAAAATCACCTCGCCCAGCGCCCGAACGAGACCCTCCACCCCCATGGACAATCCGATGGGGCGCATCCCCAGTTCCTTCAGCTTCTTCCGGATCGCCTCGACGGCGCGCCCGGCGGCGCAATGAAGACAAACCTTCTCCCCCGGAACGGCCTCGACCGGATCGAGCTCCTGCAAAAGCGCTTCGGCGATAACGTCGGACGTCCGCGGGCTCCCCTCCGACGCCAGGCTCCGGGCGATCCCCCGCGCCAACTCCCCCAGCCTCCGAATCCGCTCCGCCGGCGTCCCGGCCAGGTACGCCCAGCCCTCCTCGGTCGGCCGCACCCACTCGCCCCGCTCCTCCGGCTCCGCCAGACCGCCGGCCAGAGCCAGCATCGCCAGCTGCGAGGCCTCCTCCGCCGTCCATCCCAGCCGCCGCCCCAGGCGCCCCAGATCCCGGAGATTCGGATTCCCCGCGCGGGTCATCCCCACCCTCTCGCGCTCCAGGCTCGCCAGGAGCAGCGCCAGCCGCCTTCCGTCGCTCTCCGGCGGCGGCTGGAACTCCGCTCCCTCCATCTCTTCCCCGCACGACCGCTTCGGCGCCCCCGCCGGCCGCGCCGACAGCACCCGCCGCATCTCGATCGGCACCGTCACCGCATTGAAGAATCGGGTCCAGTCGGAAGCCACGCGGACCGGAGTCACGACCATCCGCCGCGCCAGATCCGCCAGCTCCGAGTCCCCCTTCGGAAGCGCGTCCACCGCGCCCTTATCCCAGGACGGCGCCTCGATCCCCGCCAGACGGCAGAATTCCCGGACCGGAATTCCTTGCGGACCGCCCGCCTCCGCCAGCTCCAGAAGATTCCGAAGAAGCCCGGCATGGACCCCTTCCAGCGTCGCCCCCGATGTGGCCGCCCGGTGAAGCCGCGCCCGGAGACGCACCTCGTCCAGCCCGGCCGCCTCCACGCGCGCCGCCGCCGCGAGCTTCCTCAGCGTCTCCAGGTCATACCCCCGCAGGGCCTCGAGGAGCGTCTCCGGGTTCCCCTCGATCAGCGGCACGGCGAAAAGCGTCTCCAACGGCGCCACCACCCGCTCCGGCGAAGGCAGCACGTACGCGAATCCCAGCTCCTGAAGCGCCGCCCGCAGGGAGGGCGAGCCGGGAAATTCGGAGGCCGGCAGCTCGCCCCCCGCCCGATGAAGCGCGTTTACGGCCTTGCGGTATTCCTTGGGAAGCGATCGGTACTTCTGGACCACCGCCTCCGGCTTCGGTATCGGCGCGGGAGGCAGCGCCAACGCCGCCCGGATCTCCTCCGTCAGCATTGCGAGATCCTCCCCACGCCGGGGGCGTACAGCGCGCCGTCGGCCACGATCTCGTAGGCGTACCCCTGCTCGGTCAGAAAGAGCTGCCGGTTCGCCGCGAACTCCTCCTCGCAGGTCCCCCGCGAAACCACCGTGTAGAATCGGGCGGCCCCGCCGCCCTTCTTGGGCCGGAGCACCCGCCCCAGACGCTGCGCCTCCTCCTGACGGGACCCGAACTGCCCCGAAACCTGAATGAGCACGTTGGCTTCGGGAAGATCGATCGAAAAGTTTCCCACTTTCGAAAGCGCCAGCCGGCGAATCTCGCCCTTCCGGAACGCCTCCAGCAGGCGGTCCCGCTCCTTGAGCCGCGTTTCCCCCGTGATCAGGGGCAGCGCGTACGCCCGGGACAGGCGGTCGAGCTGATCCAGGTATTGCCCGATCACCAGCACGCGGTCGTCGGCGTGACGCCGGAGAAGATCGTGAACCACGTCCATCTTGACGGGATTCTCCGCCGCGATCCGGAACTTCTCGCGCTCGGACGCCGAGGCGTACCGCATCCGGTCGGGTTCCCCCAGGGACACGCGGATCTCCACGCAGGAGGCCGGCGCGATCCACCCCTGCCGTTCGAGGTCCTTCCACGGGGCGTCGTACTTCTTCGGACCGATCAGGCTGAAGACGTCCGTCTCCAGGCCGTCCTCCCGGATGAGCGTGGCGGTCAGTCCCAGCCGACGGCGCGCCTGAAGGAGCGCCGTCGCGCGGAACACCTCCGCCGGCAGAAGGTGCACCTCGTCGTAGACGATGAGCCCCCAGTTCATCCGGTCGAAGAGCGCAAAGTGCGTAAACTCTCCCTCCTTGCGCCGCCGATGGGTCAGGATCTGGTACGTCGCCAGCGTCACGGGACGCAGGTCCTTGGCCTCGCCGCTGTACGCTCCGATTTCCTCGGGACGGATCGTGGTCTTCTCGAGCAGCTCGCGGCGCCATTGATGAAGCGCCATCCCGCCCGTGCAGAGGATGAGCGTGTGGGTCCTGAGCCGCGCGATCACCTCCATGGCCACCACGGTCTTCCCCGCCCCGCAGGGAAGAACGATCACCCCGCTTCCGCCCGCGGAGGCGGCGCTGGTCGCCAGGAACGCCTCCGCCGCGTCGCGCTGGTAGCCCCGCAGCGCCACCTCGGGCCGGATCGCGGCCTCGAGCGGCGCGCCCTCCACGTAGCCCGCGCGGTCGTCCACCGGATACCCCGCCCGGGTGAGCGCCTGCTTGACGAGCCCCCGCGAGCCCGCCGGAAGCTCGAGAACCTGCGGCTCGGGCCGCCCCGAGAAAAGCGGCCGCAGATCCTTGTGCCCCCAGATCTCCTCCGCCAGCGCCGCGTCCGCGCATTCCACGGCGTAGCCCGCCCCGCGCCCCACCAGGCGCAGCCTCCCGTAGCGCGCCACCTGATCGCGGATCTCGAAGGCCACGTTGGGGGGAATCGGATACCGCGAGAAGCGCTCGAGCGCCCCCAGGATCGCGTCCGCCGAAAGTCCCGCCGCCGCCGCGTTCCAGAGCGAAAGCGGCGTCAGCCGGTACGTGTGGACGTGCTCAGGACTCTTGACGAGCTCGGCGAACCGCGCCAGCTCCGAGCGCGCCGCCTCGTACTCCGGATGCGCCACTTCGAGAAGAAGCGTGCGGTCCGACTGGACGATCAGCGGCTTGAGCGCGGCGCTCATCGTCCCCCTCTCGTGAAAAGAAACCCCATGGAACGCGGTCAATTATAGGCTCTTTCCGCGGCGTGTACACCGCTTGATTTGTGCGCGCGCATGGCCTATCTTCCGCCGGATGGATCGCGCCCGGGCGCTGTGGCTGGCGTATCTCGCGCTCTGGACGGGCGCGCTTCTGGCCTACGGGGCGGTGGCCCCGTGGGCGGCGGCGGCCTTCGCGGCCGGCCTGGCGGCCCTCTACGCCGCGGCGCTGGTCCTCCTTCCGGGACCCGTGGCGCTCTCGCGCGCGGCGCTCGGGTTCCTGGCCGGGGCGGCGGGACTCGTCCTTCTCCAGTTCCTTCCCCTCGGAGCGCTTCTTTTCCCCGACGCCCACCGCTGGCGGACCCTTCACGGCGTCGGCGGCCTGTGGCCCGGCACGGCGGACACCTTCCGGGCGGTCCATTTCGCGGCGCAGCTTTCCGCGGCCGCGCTTTCGGCGCTCCTGGTTCTCCGGCTCCGCGCCGCCGGGCTTTCCGGCTCGTTCGCGGTGCGGACCTCTCTGGCCGTCCTGGGGCTTCAGGCCGCCTGGGGGGTGACGCGCGTCTTCCTGGGGCTCGACTGGATTCCCTTCTACGACGGCTCGCGCTCCGGTCCGGAGATCGCCAGCGGAACGCTCGTGGGCCGCAACACGTTCGCGGGGCTCATGGGGATGGGCCTGGCGCTCGCGGCGGGCCTGGCCTGGTCGCGCTTCTCGTGGCCGCCCCGGACGGAGTCCGGACCGCCTTCCGTCGCGCGGCGGCTCGAGGCGGGATTGGGATGGGGTCTCCTGGCGGGTCTTTTCGCGGCGGCGGTCGTCCTTTCGCGCTCGCGGGGCGGAACGCTTTCGGCGGCGGCGGGGCTGGCGCTTCTGCCCCTTCTCCACCGCGGGCGCGCCAGCGCCGCCGGGGCGGCCCTGGTCGCCGCGCTCGGAACCGGGGCGTTTCTTGCGGCCAACCCGCGGGGGCTTCTGGAGCGCTTCGGAGCGATCGATCCTTTCGAACTCGGCGCCGACCAGCGCTGGGCGATCGTCGCGGCCACGGCGCGCGCGGCGGCGCGGCAGCCGGTCCTGGGGTTCGGCCTCGGATCCCACCCGTGGGGCTTCCATCCGTTCCAGCCGCCTTCGATGCCCGGCCAGATCCAGCACGCGCACAACGAGTACGTCAACGTCTTCTTCGAAGCGGGGCTTGCGGGTCTGGCGCTTTTTCTGGGAGGGGTGGCCCTCCTGGCGCGGCGCGCGTGGACGGACCTGCGGGCGCGCCCCTCGGCCGACCGGATGGCATACGCGGCCGCCGGAGCCGCCGTCGCGGTGCCGCTCATCCACTCCTTCGTGGACATGGACCTGCGGATCACGGCGATCGCCTCCTTCTTCGGGGCGCTCGTGGGGCTTCTGGGTTCGCTTTCGCGGCGGGGCGGGCCGCGGCCGCGCGCGGTGGGGTTCGCGGCGGCCGCCGCGGCGCTCGGAGCGGCCGGAGCGCTCGCCTTCGGGAACCTCGACGCGGGGGCGCTGGCGGAGCAGGCGCTCGGCTCGGACGTGGAGCGGGGCGAACGTCTGTGCCGCCGGGCGCTCGGGCTTTGTCCCTACGAATACCGGGCCGCGCGGGTGCGGGCGGCGGCGGCCGAGGCGCGGGGGGAC
>DATLZA010000037.1 GCA_035574235.1 Planctomycetota bacterium
CCTCCGGCGCGGCCTTCGCGGTCGGCGGAGCGGGAGAGGGTTTCTCTTCCGCCGGGCCGGGAAGGGGTCCGGGCCCGGGCCGGTCGGGCGAAGGAGGCGGAAGAGGAGCGCGAGGCGCGGATCGTGAAACCGGCGGAACCGGCGCCGGAGCCGGTTCCCGCGATCGGAACAGGAGCGCCGCGACGGCCGCGGCGGCGGCCGCGATTCCCCACGGAATCCAGCGCCGGGCCGGCCGCGCCGCCCTCGGCGCCCGCAGGATCCTCGCCCGGCGGGCCCGCAAGGCCTTTCGAAGCGCCCAGTCCCGGCGGGCGGCGGCCAGAAGCGCCCGCGCCGCGGCCGGATCTTCCGCCAGGCGGCGCTGGAGGTCTTCCGCCTCCTCGGGGCTTTCCGCCCCGGCGAGATAGCGTTCGATCAGGTCGTCCAGCCGGGAATCCATGGGTCAGCTCCCCGTGTGGGCGGACTGAGCCCGCAGGCGCACGCACTCCCGCAGGGCCTGCCGCGAGCGCTTGAGCAGCGCGTAAGTCGCCTGAACCGTCCGGCCCAGCCGCCGGGCGATTTCCGGAACGTGAAGACCTTCCAGGAAACGCCACCGGAGGATCTCCTCGGCGCGGCCGCCCAGCCGCGAAAGGCAATCGATGAGCCACTGGACGTTCTCTTCGGGTTCCGCCGCGCCGGCGTCCTCGAGCGAAGCGGCTTCGAGACGCTCCAGAATCTCCGAGTCCGCGCGGATGCGGCTGCGGCGCGCGGAGCGAAGCCGGGTTCCCAGGACGTTGCGGAGAATGCGCCGGAACCACGCCTCGAAGCCTTCGCCCGTGAATTCGTCCATGCGGCGAAGCGCCACGAGGGACGCCTCCTGATAGGCGTCCTCGGCGGCCTGAAAATCGCGAAGCACGGCGTACGCCAGCGCCGTGGCGCGGTCCCGAAGGCGCAGGAGTCCCGCCAGAATCTCCTCGTTCCGGGAGGCGTTCGGATTCACGGCTTGCGCGCGGCGGCGGGGAGACGTCCGGGGGGCGGAAGCGTTCCCGCGCGCGCCATCTCCTCGATGCGTTCCTCTTCGGCGATCATCCGATCCCGGATCGGCGCGAACATGCGTCCGGCCGGATTGTCGCAGTAGCCGCGCGCGGTGCGCGGGCGGTCCTTCATGTACGTGCGCCACGCGTCGTCGAGCGCGCGTCCCACGACGTCCTCGGAGGCGCCCGCGGGGATCTCCGCGATGAGGGGGGAGAGTCCCGGCTTGAGCCCGTCCTTCACGCGCCGCACGACGATCCGGCTTTCGCCCTCCGGGCGGCCGCGGACCCAGATGAACTGGCGGAGGTGGCGGCGGAGAAAATCGGGATTTCGAAGCGCCGCCGGCAGGGGACCCTCGATCCAGGCCTGCGGCGTCCGCGTGTATCCGGCGATGTCGTCCACCGAGGCGGGCCAGAGTCCCCGGCGCTCGGTGGGCCAGAGGAACCATTCGAGCCGCAGCGGCGCGGCTTCCGTCCGGGGCGGGAAGCGGCGCGTCACGCGGTCCAGAAGCTCGGGCGTCAGAAGCCGTCCGTAACGGGACGCGAAGGCGTCCACGCCGCCGAACTCGGGGATCGGCCGGCCGTCGAGATCGAGGAACGTCTGACAGCCGGTTCCGGGGATGCGCCCCAGACGGTCCTTGTAGTGCTTGCCCTGTTCCCAGTCGATGCGAAGCGCCACGAAGCCCTCGGCCAGCCGGCGCCGCACCTCGCGATCGGAGAACACCCGGTTCTCCTCGTAGGCGTAGCCGGGTCAGAAGACGTTGCGGGGGCAGCCCTCGTCCGCGCGCGTGTAGGTGGTCCCGTCGGGCACGAGCGAATAGCCCATGGAGAAGATGGGCTTTCCGGTCGCGCGGGCCATCTCGACCGCCTGATCGAGGGTCGGGACCCAGAACAGCTCGGCCGATCCGAGGACGTCCGGGGCGGACGCGTCTTCCTGGCCGGCCGCCCCCAGGCCGATCGCCGCCGCCAGGAGCAGTCCGCCGCTTCCCAGAATCGTTCGACGCATGGGCGCACCTCCGGGATCACCAGCCGGGGTCGGGCCGCACGTTGGCCCGCAGGCCCCGGGGACCGACGATGTAAATCGGGCTCTGTCCGAGCGGAAAGGGATTGTGACGGGTGCGGACCGGATCGTAGGCCACGAACCGTCGCGTCCCGTAAAGATCGTAACAGACGAGTCCCTTTTCGGTGTTCGGAACGCGGATGTAGGCGTAATTCTTCGGCGTCCAGGCCACGAGGGTGTCTTCCTCGCGCGCGTCGTCGGTGAAGACGGCGGCGTAGACGTCGGGACCCCAGGCGTCGTTGCGCACCCAGCGCTTTCCCTCCAGAAGCCGCGTCAGGACGGCGTAGGCGTAGAAGGAGTACTTGGGCGAAAGATCCGCGCGCCGAAGCCCCACCATCTGCGCCTTGTCGAACTGAAGCGGGCCGCCGTCCTTGAGCGTCCACCAGAACACCTTCTCGATGCGGCGGGAGGCGACGGCCAGGAGGTAAAAGCGGACAAGCAGCTCCGCCGAGCGAAGTTCGGACACGCCGTAGGGGTGAAGGTCCGTGTTCCAGCAGATCTCCGTGACCCAGAGGGGCTTGGGGGGGCCGAAGCGTTCCACGACGCGCCGGAGCTCCTCGGCTTGCTCCAGGAAATTCATCCGGACCAGGGGATACTCCGGCGTGAGGTCGCGGCGGTGCCAGCTTTTGACGTACTGGTCGAGCATCCACCAGTCCATGGGCTCCTCGGGGGCGTTCATGGCGCGGTACGGATGGAAGCAGACGACGTCGAAGGCGTCGGGGGGAACCTGCCGGAGGATCCGTTCGGCCCAGAGGACGTCGCAGAAAGCCATGTTGAGGCCGAGGACGCGGGCTTCGGGGCGGACTTCCTTGATGGCGCGTCCGGCGGCGGTCAGAAGCCGGGCGTACTCCTCGGGGGTGCCTTTCCAGTATCCGCCGTTGGGTTCGTTCCAGATCTGCCAGTGATCGACGCGGCCGGCGTAGCGGCGCGCGGCGGCGCGGGCGAAGGCGGCGTAGGCGGCGGCGCCCTCGGGAGTCCGCGGATCGTGGAATTCCGGATGGCCGGTGAGGTTTCCGACCAGAAGGATCCCGTGGCGGCGGAAGAGGTCGACGAGCCGGTCGTAGGGTTCGAAGTCGTAGGTTCCGGGGTTCCGTTCGATGGCCTTCCAGGGGAAATCCTGGCGACCCCATTTGATCCCGGCCTCCTGCATCGCGCGGAGGCGGGCTTCGAGGTCCGGCGTCTCCGGGCGCACGGCGGTGTTGACGCCGAACGGGGAGTCCGGAAGGAGATCCCCGGGCCGCGCCGGAGCCGTAAGCTCCACGCGAAACGAGGTGCGCGCCGGTTCGGGCGTGGAGGGATCCTGAAGGACCCCGACCGTCGCCGCCGCGCCGAGAAGCAAGACGTTCATGGCGGACCCCCGACCGCGCCCGCGCGCGGCTCTTCCGGTTACACGATTGCCGCACCCCGCCGGATTGGGCGGGGAAAACGGCCCAGAAACGTGTTTTTCCCGAACGCCGGTTCGGATGTGAACCGCGTATAATTAGAACATGATGCTTCCAGCCCATTCTCGGTCTCGGATGAATTCCGCCGTGAGGTGTCTCGTCACGGCTCTCCTCTTCAGCGTCATCTGCTCCGGGGACCGATCCTCCGCGGCGGCGCAGGAACTGCCTCGGAACGTCCTGGACCGTCTTAAGGCCTCGACGGTCTTCGTCGTCACGGAAACCGGAACAGGCACGGGATTTGTTGTCGCCCGTTCTGGAGGAGCGGCCCACTTGATCACGTGCTGGCACGTGATCGCCGACGCGACCCGTGTCCAGGTGGTCTTCAACAGCGGACGTCCCGGGGAGGTCACCCTGCCGGCCGAGGTTCTGGGAGGCTCCGCCGAGATGGACTTGGCGGGTCTCCGCGTGGTCAATCCGCCCGCCGGGGCCGAACCGCTCGTTCTGGCCCAGAAAACGGAGGTGCGCGAGACGGAAACGGTGTTCGCGGCCGGCTTCCCCTTCGGCGAACGGCTGGCTCTGGACTCGAAGAATCCGGAAATCGCGGTAACGAAAGCGAGCGTCGCGAGCCTGCGCACCGATAATGCGGGAAATCTCGTGGCCGTCCAGTTCGCCGGAGAGCTTCATCCGGGAAACAGCGGAGGACCCGTCGTGGATTCCGCGGGCCGGGTGATCGGGGTGGCTCAGAGCAAGATTCTGGGGACGGGAACGGCCTTCGCGGTCCCGACCGAGCAGCTTCGCATCTTTCTGCGCGGAGGACTTAAATCGCTGATCTTCCGGCAGGAGCCCGTATCGCCGACGGAAACCCGGCTTCATCTGACCGCTTCCCTCATCAATCTCCAAGGCTCCATCCAGGCGGTCGGCGTCCTCTGGATCCCGAGCAGCCGTGTTTCCAATATCGTTCCGCCCGCCGGCGCGCGTCTGGCGCCCGGGATGACCGACGTCCCCCTCAAGCTTGAGGGCGCCCGAGCGGAGGGAAGTTTCGTCCTCCGACGTCTTCCTTCCGAGCCGGACGCGCTGGAACTCGTACTGCAGCCGTATCTCCGCTGGTCCGACGGATCGCTTCAGTATCTGCTGCCCACGCGCGGCAAAGTTATATTCGAGTCTCCCGTAGCTCCTCCTCCCGCCGAGGACGTCGCCAAACCGGCCGTGCCCCGGAAACGCATGGAGCCCCTAGAATCCACCCTGGCACGCGATTCCGAAGGGCAAAGCTTCGTCGAGGCCGTCACCACCCCTCAGAAAGTCAAGTTGGGAAACAACCTTTTGCATGTCGCGGTCCCTCCCAGCGGGGCGGCGGTATACGCGATCTTCCGGGACCAACCCGGCATCAAGGTGTTTGATCCGGAAACGTGGGCTCCGGTGAAGGACATTCTCACGCCGCGCTCACCGACCTCGATCTGGTGCGACGACAAGCGGATCGTGGTCACCTGTCCGGAATCCAAAGTCATTACCTTCATCGATCCCGCGGCCGGTAAGCCCATCAAGTCCGTGCCGATGAACGATCCCAACGGCCCGCCCGACCTTCTTCCCGTGGGGGTGACGGGAAGGGCGGCCGACGGATCATTCCTCACCCTCTGGCGGGCGGCGGGAGCGAGCCGTTGGGACACGTGGCTTTACCAGGTTACGGAGGCCGGCCGTTTCCGACGGATCGGCCGCGAAGATGTCGAGTACGCCTGTCCGCTGAACTCCCGGTTCCTTCTGTTGCAGCGCAATTTCGGAGGCAGCCCGTCGGGACTCTGCCTTCTCTGGGATGTGGCTTCCGAAAAGTCGATCATCTTGCAGCCCAACACCCTTTTCAAGGAAGGCTGGCACCGCGATTTCGGACACGTTTTTCTCACCCACGACCGCCGCCACGTTGTGCTTCCCACGCGCCCCATCGGCTCCGCCTACGGTTACGCCACCCGGACCTATCTGGCGGATCTGGAGCTGCGACAAATCGCCTCCGAGATCCCCGGACTGGCGTTTGCCGAGGTTCCGTCGGAAGGTCTGCTCATCTCCATGGGGTTGAGGTACGTTGAAAGAACGGAGGCGGGACCTGAAATCTACTATTCCAGCCGCTCGACGAGCCGGCTGGTGCGGCGGATCCGGATCCGAAACTTCAAGCCTCATCCTGCTGAATTCATCTACCGCAGTGCGGTGCGCGATCTGTTCTTCCTTCCCGGTCACGAGGTGGTTCTGATAAAACCGCGGACGGAGCAAGATGGAATTATTTATGCGATCCGCTGCGGACCCGTCGCGACCGCCGGCCCCGGATCCGACCCCGCCGTCCGGTTCACCAACGATCCCCCGTCCAAGGCGAAGGTCGGGCAGGAGATCGTCTTCGTCCCGAGCTTTCAGAAACCCGCAGGAGCGAAAGGGGTTCACTTCAAGCTCAAGAAGGGGCCGGACGAGATCCGCGTGGATCCCGTCACCGGCCGCATGACATGGAAACCGAGCGACGCCTACGTGGGACGTTTCGATATTGCCATCGTGGCGATCGTCGACGGCGCCGAGGTGCCCGTCCTCGAGTGGACGATCGAAGTCGGCTTCTGAAACCCGCGCCGGGCGACCGCGGCCTGTGACGTTTTCTACTCCCGGACGGGAGGGGACGTGAAGGTCGAAACCCTTCCTTCGCGAGCCTCCACGCGCCCTGCCCCGGCGCGGCAGATCCCGCCAACGAGATGGAGGTGACCGTTTCGCCGCAACTTCATGACGCGCTCCCGGTCAGAGTGCCGGCCAGACGCCTTCGTCCGGCAGGGAGGCGCGGAGCGCATCCCCGTCGAACGCGTGCTTCCACGCCTTCGATAACCTCACGGCCGAACGCAAGCGCGGTGGCGCCCGTGGTCGACGTTTCCCCGCGCGTCGGACCCTCCCTGGATTTAGGACGATCTTTCGGAGAGCCACCTTCCGGAATCGAGAACGCCCCCGACGGTCTGACGCGGGGAACACACCCGGCACCTGGAACGTGGACGACGGCTGCAGGGAAGCAACCCCGAGTGTGCCAGGATGACTTCTCGCGAATGGCGCAAAGCAGTTCGCGCGCTGTCGGGGTAACGCGGGACCGGATCCTGCAATACCTTCATTTCCACCCGGATGAAGCCCTGAGGCCGACCCGGCTCGGTATCGAGAATGCCTCTCTTACTGGTCCACGCTTGGAGCTTATATTGTAGTGCTTGAACCTTGGGGCGATCAGCATGCCTTGGCGCCGGAATCGGCAATGGTGCTTGCCGCCGACAAGCCGGCCCCCAGGACAACTCGAAATCTAAATCGGTTCCTGCCG
Organism: Planctomycetota bacterium; assembly: GCA_035574235.1. Classification (NCBI taxonomy): domain Bacteria; kingdom Pseudomonadati; phylum Planctomycetota; species Planctomycetota bacterium. The sequence goes on from DATLZA010000037.1 coordinate 6,766, forward strand.
ACTCCTCCTCCATGCGTGGACCGGGTCCGTGGTTGAGGCAAGCGCCGGCCCAGGAGACGCTGGAAGCGGACGGAACGCCCCTCTGGCCGGCGACGGCGCATGACGTGGACGGCCCGGACAAGGAGGTGGGGAACCCGGACGCGCCCCGGACGCCTCGAGTTTCGAGCGGCGCCTGCTTGAGCCCGGCGGGCCTTCCGGCCCGTAGTGTTTTCGTGAGGGCCGTTCTGCCGCTCCTTCTGGCGCTCGGCTGCCGGAGCGCTCCCGACCCCTGGCGGTGACGTGGGAGAAGAACATCCTGCGGATCCGCGGCCCCGGCATTCCGGGCGGCGAGGTGCCGATTCTTTACCTCGAGGCCTACTGTCGGTCGGGCTCCACCGACCGCGACTGGCGGGAGACGGTGATCCCTCATCGGACGGAGCGGCTGTCCGCGTCCCCGGACGGAACCTCGCTCCGCCTGCGCTGCCGCGTGGAAGGAGGCGTGAAGGTCGACCACGAGATCCGCGCGGGCGAAGGGGAAGTGGACTTCCGCGTCGAGGCGGTCCACCGCGGAACGCAATACGTGGACGCCGTCTGGGTGCAGCCGTGCATCCGCGTGGACCGTTTCACGGGGGGCGACAAGGAGT
>DATLZA010000038.1 GCA_035574235.1 Planctomycetota bacterium
GCTTTTCCAGGGCGTCGTCGCCTGCATCCATTCGGACTTCCGGCTGGGCGGGCTTCGGCCCGGAGAGACCAAGCGCGCGCGCGGGAAGGTCTACCTCATGGAGAACGACCCGGACCGTCTTCTGGCGCGCTACCGCCGGGATTTTCCGGACGGGGCGCGATGACGCCCGTCGTCCCCGACCGGTCCCATGTTCCGCGGGCTTGAATCGGTCCTGACGCAGAGCTGGGAGCGCGGCCGAAGGCCGGGCCTTCCCGGCGGCGGTATTCCAGGCCCGACCCTCTCCCCCGATCCTTCGCAAAGTTGGCGTCCGCCGTTGCGTCCGTAGGCTATACTTTTCGCGGAACAACGGGGAATTTCGGGCCGCCGAAACCGGCGAATCCGACGGCGGTCCGGCGCCGTGCGCTTTGGAAGGACCGGGGAGAGCGCCCTCATGGCCGACCGGCCGCCGGATGAGCTCCTGGCTCAGCACCTGCGCAAGGCGGGGATCGTCACCGACGCCGAGCTCCGCACGGCGATGCAGGCGCAGGCGGAAAGCGCCGCCCTGGGTCGGATCCTCCCGCTCGGGGAGATCCTCGTCCAGCAGGGCGTTCTCACGCCCGTCCAACGGGAGAAGATCGAGCGTCAGCTCGGCGAGCAGCGCGACGAGGCCAAGCGGCTCGGACCCTACCGCATCTTGAAGAAACTCGGCGAAGGCGGCATGGGCGCGGTCTACCTCGCCGAGGATCCTTCCGGCCAGAAGGTCGCGCTGAAGGTTCTCCCCAAGGTCGCGGCCCAGCGGGAGGATCTCGTCCGGCGCTTCCTGCGCGAGGTGGACGCGGCCCGGAAGCTGGAGCATCCGAACATCGTGCGCGCGGGCGAGGCGGGCCAGGACAAGGGATTCCACTACTACGTCATGGAATACGTGGAGGGGGAGACGCTCGGCTCGCGCCTGAAGCGCACGGAGTTCGTCCCTCCCGACGAAGCCACCCGGCTCGTCCTCCAGATCGCCCACGGCCTCAAGTACGCCCACGGCCGGGGATTCATCCACCGGGACATCAAGCCGGACAACATCATCGTGACGAAGGAGGGGGTGGCCAAGATCCTGGACATGGGGCTTTCGAAAAACATCGAAGAAGCCCAGACCTTCCGCACCGTGACGGGGGTGTTGCTCGGCACGCCCCACTACATCGCCCCCGAGCAGGCGCAGGGCGACAAGGGCATCGACGGCCGGGCGGACATCTACTCGCTGGGGGCGACCTATTACCACCTCGTCACGGGCGAGACGCCCTTCCACGGGACGACCGCGATCGAGATCATCGGCCATCACCTCCATAAGCAGATTCCCGATCCCCGGGACATCCGGGACGGCATTCCCGAGGGGGTGGTGCACATCATCCGCAACATGATGGCCAAGAAGCCGGAAGATCGGTACCGGGACTGCGCGGAGCTCATCGCGGACCTGGAGCGCGTGCTGGAGGGCCGGAACCCCGGCAGCCGGGCGCTCGAGGCGGAGCGGTCGGCCGTGGCCTTGCCCATGGCGCGGGAGGCCCGCGAACGGTTCCGCGCCCAGCGGCGCGGACAGCGGCCCGGCACCTACCGGGCGACGACGAAATCGAAGCGACACGCGACGCCGTGGGTCGCGGGCGGCTTGGGAGCGGCGGTCGTCCTCGTCATCGTGCTGGCGGTCGCCGCGGGAGGGACCCGATCGAAACTTCCGGAGCCCGCGCGGACGGCGGCCAACGAGCCGCGCGCCGAGGTTCCCAGGCCGCGCGAGCCCGAGCCTCTCCCGCGAACCCGGACGCCTCAAGAGCGTCGGGAAGAGGAGGCGGAGCGGAAATACGCGGAGATCGAGGCGGCCCAGGGCCGGTTCGCCGAGGATGAAATCCGCCGACGCTTCCAGGAATTCGCCAGGGAATACGGCGACACCGCGCGCGGCGGGACGGTCGCCCGCCGGCTCAAGGAGACGGAGCCTGCGCGGAGCAAGCCGGCGGAACCCGCGGTCGCCGAGGCGCCCAAACCGGAGGTCCCCAAGCCCCCCGAACCGGCGCCGCCTCCGCCCGTGGCGAAACCGCCCGAGCCTGCCTCCGTGCCACCCATCTTGAAGCCTCCGCCGACGCCCCCCTCCGCGCCCGCGGGGATTGCCGCTTCGGAGGGCAAGCCCAGGCGCCCGGCGGTACCCGACCCCGCCCGGCAGCGGGAGGCGGACGCCAAAGCCCGGGAGACGTTCGCCCTCGACAAGGCCAAGACGGCCAAGGAGAAGGCGGAAGTGGCGCGGACGCTGCTGGCGACCGCGTCCACGTCCGGGGCGAAGGAGGCGGAGCTCTACGTGCTTCTGCGGCTGGCGAGGGCGCTGGCGGCCTCGGGGCTGGACGTCCGGACGGCGCTCGAGGCGATCGACGCCTTGGCGGCGGCGTTCGACGTGGACGCGACAGTCGAAAAGATCGATCTCTTCACGAAGGCGACGCCGAAGGGGGCGGAGGCGGCGGAGTGGGCGGAGGCGGCGCTCGACGAGGCCGAGAAAGCCCTGGAGGCGGACAACTACGAGGCGGCGGTGAAGCTGGCGGCCCGGGCGGAAGCGCTGGCGCGGGCCTCGACCGACAAAGAGCTCCAGGAGGTCGCCAAAGAGCGCGCCAGGGAACTGGCGAACCTCAAGCGCCTGGCGGACGGTCTCAAGAGCCACGTCCAGACGCTCGAGACGAAGCCCGACGATGCGGTGGCGAACGCGGCGGTCGGGAAGTTCGTCTGTCTCGTGAAGGGGGAGTGGGCGCGGGGGCTGCCGATGATGGCGAAAGGCTCGGACGCGGCGCTCAAGGCGCTGGCGGAACGGGAGCTGGCGAATCCAGCGGACGCCGAGGAGCAGGCGGCGCTGGGGCGGGCGTGGAAGACGCAGGCGGAGAAGGAGACGCCGACCTACAAGGCCGCGGCGCGGGAACGGGCCAGGGAATGGCTGGAACGGGCGATCCCGGGACTGACGGGGCTCAAGAAGGTCGCCGCCCAGAGGGACCTCGATTCGCTCGGCGCGAGTGCGGCCCCCAAGAGCCGCCAGTACCTCGATTTGGGAGGCGGCGTACGAATGGAGCTGGTGTACCTCCGCCCAGGCACCTTCACCATGGGTGGAACGCTGGCACCCGGCCACGACTGGCAGGCCGACGAGCGGCCGGAGCACAAGGTGACGATCACGCGGGCATACCATCTCGGAAAGTACGAGGTGACACGAGGGCAATTCGCCGCATTCGTCAAGGCGACGGGTTACAAAACGGATGCGGAGAAGGAGGGGAAGGCGTGGGGCCGAACCGCCGAAGCGCACTGGCAGGAGATCGCGGGAAACAACTGGCGGACGCCGGCGACGTTCACGCAAACGGACGACCATCCGGTGGTGTGCGTGAGCTGGAACGACGCCAGGGCGTTCTGCGACTGGGCGACGAAGAGGACAGGCCGAACGGTGAGGCTTCCGACGGAGGCGGAGTGGGAGTACGCGTGCCGCGCGGGGACGAGGACGACGTGGTCGTTCGGGGACGACGGAAGCGCGATGGGGGACTATGGCTGGTATGACAACAACTCGGGGATGCAGACGCATCCGGTGGGCAGAAAGAAGCCGAACGCGTGGGGCCTGTACGATATGCATGGGAACGTGTGGGAGTGGTGTCAGGACTGGGCGGAACCGTATGCGGCCTCGGAGGCGGTGGACCCTCTGGGCTCCACGAGCGGGGATCGCCGGGTCCTGCGCGGCGGCGCTTGGGACATCCCTCCAGCGTGTGCGCGCTCGGCCTTCCGACACCACGATCTGCCCGGGTCCAGCAGCACGGGCGTCGGCTTCCGCGTGGCCGTGGAGTAGCCTCCCCTCGGTCGTGACGCTTTGTCCCTTAGTACTTTGAGTATTTGGGGGGCGAGCGGGGGGCGAAGTCCCCCGCTCGAGTCGTAGAAATGGGGATGAGGGGAGCCCAAGAGCCCATCGTTTTCCAGCACGCGTACGATCTCACGCGGTGGTACGCGGACCGGACGGCGGCGTTCCCGAAGACGCATCGCTTCACGCTGGGAGACCGGGTGCAGACAACCCTGTTCGATCTCCTGTCGGTGCTTCAGGACGCGGCGTATGGGAAAGGGAGGGCCGAAGCCTTGATCCGGGCGCAGGACTGCATGGACAAGCTGCGGCTCTGGAACCGCTTGGCCCGCGACCTCCGGTGCGTGAGCCCGAAACAGTACGCGTACGCGGCCGAGAGGATCGAAGAGATCGGGCGGCAGGTGGGCGGATGGAGCCGTTCATCGCCGGGGCGGGGGCGTCTCGCCTCGTCGACGGACGGGACCCCACGCCCGGTGCCTGCGGGGCGGGAGCTGGAACAACAATGCGGTCCACTGCCGTTCCGCGTTCCGCAACGACAATCCACCATCGAACCGCAACACGAACAACGGCTTCCGGGTGCTGGTGCCCAAGACTCTCGTGAAGTGCGCTGAGACCGGGCGTCCACGGATTCCCGGTGGCGCGAGCGGAGAGGCTACGAGTCCCGTTCGGGTGCTTCGTGCCGGAGACGGCGCTAGGAAACGAACCCCTCCTCCGGGCCCTTTGACGATGAAGCGGGCCTTCGCCATTCCGCCCGCCTCGGCGTTTACCGGAGTCGGACCACGCCTTCGCCGACGACGGCGAAGCGGCCTCTGAGCCGCTCCCCCACCGTGCCGACGGCCTCCCCCACGGCCTTACGGACCTGCGTCGGAAGGCTGTGACGAAGCTTGAGGAGCATGACGCCCGCATGGCGCAGGCTCCGCGCGAAGACGAGGCGCCCGAAATCCTTGTCCTCGGTGACGAGAATTCTCTCCTCCTTCAGCGCCAGCGCGAGCACGTCCTCGTCCGAAGCGCCGCGGGCCACCTCGGCGACGGAGGCCGCATCGTGACCCAGGGAGCGGAGGTGAAGGGCCAGGCCGACGCCCAGGTTCTCGTCGACGAGGAACCTCAAGCGGAGCGGCTCTCGGGAAGCGGAACGATCTCCTCGTGCCCGGCCAGGCTGGCCCCATAGGCGAGGCAGGCCCGGATATCGTCCTCGACGAGCTGCGGATACTCCTTCAAGAGCTCCGGGGTCGGCAACCCCTGAGCCAGGAGGCTCAGGACCCGCTCAACCGTGACCCGGGTGCCCCGCACCACGGGCTTTCCTGCCATGACCGCCGCGTTCACCACGATTCGGCTCGCCAGATCGCTCATACTTTGATGATAACGCGTTGCCGCCGGTCCTTCAAGGGGCGCGCCTCGCGTGACGCGGATCCGGCGGGGTGCAATACTCCTCAAACGGGAGGATATCGTTCACGGCCGACCGGCCCTCTGACGAGGTCCTCGCGCAGCACGTCGTCAAGGTAGGTCTCGTCAAAGACGCCCAGCTCAAGGCGGCCCTTCAGGCCCAAGCCAAGCGCGCGTTGAAGGGCACGCCCGTGCCGCTGGGCCAGACCCTCGTCGAGCAGGGATTCCTCACGGCCGCCCAGCTGGAAAACCTCGAGGAGAAGCTCCAGGCCCAGCGCGACGAGGCCAAGCGGCTCGGGCCGTATCGCATCTTGAAAAAACTCGGCGAAGGCGGCATGGCGCGGTCTACCTCGCCGAGGATCCTTCCGGCCAGAAGGTCGCGCTGAAGGTTCTCCCCAAGGTCGCGGCCCAGCAGGAGGATCTCGTCCGGCGCTTCCTGCGCGAGGTGGACGCGGCGCGCACGCCGCGAGTTTCGGGCGATGCCCCCCTGAGTCCGCCGGGCCTTCCGGCCCGTAGTGTTTTCGTGAGGGCCGTTCTGCCGCTCCTTCTGGCGCTCGGCTGCCGGAGCGCCCCCGACCCCTGGCGCCCGCCGCTGGCGGTGACGTGGGAGAAGAACATCCTGCGGATCCGCGGCCCCGGCATTCCGGGCGGCGAGGTGCCGATTCTTTACCTCGAGGCCTACTGCCGGTCGGGCTCCACCGACCGCGACTGGCGGGAGACGGTGATCCCTCATCGGACGGAGCGGGTGTCCGCGTCCCCGGACGGAACCTCGCTCCGCCTGCGCTGCCGCGTGGAAGGAGGCGTGGAGGTCGACCACGAGATCCGCGCGGGCGAAGGGGAAGTGGACTTCCGCGTCGAGGCGGTCCACCGCGGAACGCAATACGTGGACGCCGTCTGGGTGCAGCCGTGCATCCGCGTGGACCGTTTCACGGGGGGCGACAAGGAGT
>DATLZA010000039.1 GCA_035574235.1 Planctomycetota bacterium
TCGCGGACGAGCTCGAAGTCGGCCCGGCGCTCCGGGGGGAACTCCTCGAGGGCCCGGCGGATCGTGCGCCCGTCGGGTCCGAACGCGCGATCGAGGGGGTCGCCCGCGGCGCACGCGCCGAGGACGATCGGCACCCCCGTCAGAACGAGACGACGAAGGTGGCGTGGAAGACCCACGTGTCGTCGAAGTCCGAGAAGTTCCAGAACTCGGCCGAGGATTTCAGCTGCACCCCCGGCCGGACCGCGAACACGACTCCGCCGGCGACGCGGGTCACCGTGTTTTCCCGGTCGGAGGAGCCCGGGGCCGGCGCCGGCTGGGGCCCCGCCGACGTCAGAAAGAGATCCTCGACCCGCAGCGCGTCGTGGAGAACGAAGACCCGCCACTGCGGCGCGATTTCGCCGTCGATCTGGGCGGCGTAGGATCGGCGGAGGGAGGAATCCCGGTCGCCCGCCGGGTCGCGGAAATCGGTTTCCCGCAGGACTCCTTCGAGGCGCAGGGTCCAGCCGTCCAGAACGCGCAGCTGGAGGTCCGCGCCGGCCAGCCGGTAGGCGAGCTCGGCGTCGGGATCGTAGCGGCCGCCGGCGGCCGAAACGCCCAGGGCGAGCGGCCCCCAGGAAAGCGCCGCCCGCCCCGCGCCGGCGGGCTCGCCGTTATTGTCCTCGAAGTCGCGGCTCAGCTCGAAGTCGAGATCTTCGGAGACGCCTTTCAGGCCCCGCGTGACGGCCGCCTCCAGGCCGAGCTGGACCCCCTCGGCGAGCCAGGCGTTGACGAGGAGGGCGGCGCCGTTGTCCGAGGCGGGAGCCGGAAGGATTCCCTGGTTGAACTCGCGGCCGCGGGGCATGAAGCCCATGATGTACGGGAGCGGTTTGCTCGTCGATTCGAGCTGATGGGGGAGGGATCGGGCGCTGAGCCCGCCGAAGGGGATCGGAAAACGCCCCGCCCGGAGCGTGATTCCCTCCAGGAACTCATAGTCGGCGTAGGCGCTTTGGAGCTCGAAGCCGTGGCAGCCGAAGCACGAGCGGGCCGAGACGCTCAGGCGCCGGTCGAGGTGGAGCGAGGCTCCAAGGACGTATTCCCCGGCGACCCCTTCTTCGGGCATCGTGTCGCGCGAATGCCGGTCCGCGAGAAGCGCGTTGAAATCGGTCGAGAAGACCCCGTGGACGCTCCAGGCGGGGAATTTTTCCTCCGCGGGGGCGCGGGGAGGCTCGGGCGGGCGGTCCTGGACGGTCAGCGCGGCGGCCAGCGCGGCGAGGATCGGATTCATGAGATCAGTTGTCCAGGGCCCCCTGTTCGATCCAGTCGAAGAAAAGCTGGATGTCGGAAGAAGCAAGCGCCGGTCGGCCCCGCGGCATGCGGTCGCCGCACCAGGGGACGGCTTGACTGATCTTGTTGTAGACGAAGCTCTGGCTCGCGTCGCCCGGAACGACGCGCTTCGCGCCGGGAGGGATCGAGCCTCCGGAGCAGATCGGATCGACGTTGACCCACGCGCTGCGGGTGGTGTCCGCGTCGGTCATGATCATGTTCGGGACCTGCTGGGCGCCTTCGCCGCTTCCGGTATGGCAACTGCGGCAATTGTTCTGAACGATCGGCCAGACGTTCGCGCTCCAGGAGACGAGCGTCTTGGCGCTCGCCTCGACGGTGTTCTGGTCGGTGTTTCCGGCGGCGTCGCGGGCCCGGACGATGAAGAAATAGGTCGTGTTGGGGGCGAGGGCGACGACCGTGTGGGGGGAGGCGGTCGCCGTGTCGAACGGAGCGCCGAAGTTATAGCAGCCGGAGGTTGTGGAGACGAAGATGTCGTAGGTTACGGAAGAAGCGTCGGTGGCGCCCGACCAGGAGAGGGTGATGGAGGCCGTGCCTGCGGCGGCGGCGGAAGAAACTCCGGAAAAGGTCGGCCGATCCGCATCCGCGAAATCGCTCACGGTGAAGTCGAACGTTTCGGGCGCGAGGGCGGCGCCGCCGGCGTCCTTGAGATCCGCCGTGAGATGGACGGTGTAGGTGCCGGCGGTCAGGGGAAGGGAAGAGGGCTCGAGGCGGGCCATGAAGTTGCAGGGCTGGTAGCTCACGGCGGCCGGAACCGGGTTTCCGCCCGACGTCAGAAAGAAGTTCTGGTTCGTGACGGTGGCCGGATCGGCGGCGCGGTTGAACTGCACGTAGACGACCGGCGTTCGGGAGATGTCGGTGGCGTTGGGCGTGGGGGCCCGGAAGAGGACGGCGAACGGGCTCGGTCCTCCCCCTCCGCCGCCTCCGCCGCCCCCACAGGCGGGCACAAGAAGCGCGACGAAGGTTAAAAGGGCGGCGCGTGTCATCTTCATTAATTCTACGCCGGAGAACCGCCTTCCGACGAGCGCACGCCTCGGTTCCCTGCCGGCCCTCTCTTTCAGGGCGCCTTCTTTTCCGGGGGCGGCGTGGCGGAGCTCTCCAGAAGCGGGGGCCCCAGATCCAGGTTTTTCATGCTCGGAAGCTCCTGGGCCGGAGGCGGCCGGTCGGGGCGGTTGGCCCGGAACTCCTCGAGCTTTCGGCGATGCATTTCCCGCGCCTTTTCGGCGCGCTCCCGGGCCTGGCGGTTGCGTTCTTCCACGCGGCGGCGTCGCTCCTGCTCATGGCGCTCGAAATCCGCGCGGCGCGCCCCTTGCACGGCGGCCCATTCCGGCGGGGCTCCCTTCTTTTCGAGCTCTTCCGCGTATTCGAACGCCTGGATCTCTTCGGGGGTCGCGTCGGCGGGTTTCGCCAGCCGGCCCTGGACGAGAATGCGGTCCTTCAGCGCCGCCGCGCGAGGGCTGAGGGCAAGGGAATGGACGGGGGCGGCCGAGGCCGGCGTGGGCGGAACGGAGGCGTTCGAGGCCCTCTTGGGGGCCGGGTCCGGCGCCGGCGCCGCCGGAGCGACGCAGAGCCGGACCACGACCCCCGCGGCCACAAGCCCGCCGCACGCCCACGCCAGCCAGCGGCCCATGGTTCTGCGATGTTACGGTCCGACGACCTGAACGCCGTCGATCCAGATCTCGCCCTTCGTCGGGCTGCCCGTGCCGGTCCCCGGATTCACGTTCAGCAGCGAGAGGCTCGTCTGGGTCGGATAATCCTGGCTGTAGA
>DATLZA010000040.1 GCA_035574235.1 Planctomycetota bacterium
GGGCGTGGCGCCCGCCCGCCTCCAACCGGCGTCCAGGGACCTAGGGCTTCCGGTACGGCTCGCCCGCATTGCGGTCCTGAGGGGCAGGCTTGCGTTCCTCCGGGGCCCCGGGTTGGCCCGTTGCGTCCTCGGCATATTTTCCCGGGTTGCGCTGGAACTCGGTCATGCAGCGGTCGTGGCAGAAGTAGTAGGTCCGGCCCCCGAAAACGGTCGAAAAGGCGTTCTCCCGGGGACATTTCATGCCGCAGACGACGTCGGTCACCTGAGCCGCATCGTTTCCGTCGCGGGCGTCCGAGTCGGCGCCGTGGCGCTGCTGCCGCGGGCGGGCGCAGCCCGCCGCAAGCGCCAGGACCAAGGCGGTCGCGAGCGCGTGCCTCACCGGAACCTCCTTTCCGAAAGTCTCCAGGCCGGTCTGCACGCCTGACGCGGCGCGGGGACGGATGTTATGTCGCCGTTTCGACGTAACGTTCGCGGAGCGTTTGTCTCTTAATAGGGAGGGTGTGGGTTTTTCCCTTCGGCCGTGCCCCCACCTTGCAGGCGAACCTGAGATCAGGGAGGGTTTGTTCATGAACGTCGCGTCGCTGTGCACCGTGATGGGAGTTCTCATGGCGGCCCCCGCGGCATGGGGGGAAGGGGACGCGGTTCGGACGCCGGCTCCGAAGGAAGAAGAGGCTGTCTTGGCGATCGATCCTCTGCCCCGGACTCTGGTCGAGGAAGAGCCGCTCGCCGGCGCGGAAGAGGAGGATCTCTTCGAGGAGGCCTCCCAGGTGCAGCCTCCGCGGACGGGATTTTCTCTGGGACCCCGGGCCGGCTACCTTCGGGCGCGCGATGCGGACCGCGGCACGTGGTTCGGCGGCGTGCAGGCGCGCCTGCGCCTCTCGCCGGCATTCGCCCTCGAGGGATCGATCGAATTCCACCAGGACGAATTCGCCGACGGGAGCGTGGAGGTGACGCAATATCCCGTGCAGGCCACGGCGCTTTTGTACCCCTTTCCGGAACTTCCCTTCCAGGTGTACGTGCTGGGCGGCGCCGGCTGGTACTTCACGCGCTTCAGCTTCGAGGACGAGCTGGAGGATCTCGACGATGAGACCGACAGCGTGTGGGGCATCCACGTCGGCGTGGGCGCGGAGCTCTTCGCCGGAGACGCCTTCTCGCTCGACGCCGACGTCCGCTACATCTTTCTCGACGAGAGCGACGACGTTTCCGGCGGCCAGTTCGGCGAGTTCGACGACGACGAGATGGACTTCTGGCAGATCACGCTGGCGCTGAATTTTCGTTTCTGAAGCCGCGCCCGCGCGTGACCCCGGCGGACCCCTCCGGATCGTACGGTGGACAGGCTCCCGGTTCCGTTGTCCAATGAAGCCGTGCGAACGGCCGCCGCCGTATGGGACGCCTTCCGCCGATGGGGGTACCTCCAGGCCCGCCTGGACCCCCTCGGGCGGCTGAAGCCCTGGCCGCATCCGGAGCTGGACACGCCGGGGCCTCAGGCGGAGGAAGCCCGCGGCGTCTATTGCGGACCCATCGGCGTCGAGTTCATGCACCTGCCGTACCCGGACCGTTGCGCATTCGTCCGGGATCGGATGGAGGCCTCTTCCGGGCCGGTTCCGGACCGCGCGCGCCTCCTCGACCTCCTGGTCCGCGCGGACACCTTCGAGCAGGTGCTTCAGCGCCGTTACCTGGGCACGAAGCGGTACTCCGCGGAAGGGGCCACCGCGCTTCTGATCGCTCTGGACGAGATTTTCCGGCGGGCTTCCGCCGCCGGCGTGGAGAAGGTCGTCCTGGGAATGACCCACCGGGGCCGGCTGAACGTCATGGCGAACCTTCTGGGCATGCCGGCGGAGGACCTTTTCGCGTTCTTCGAGGACGTGGATCCCCAGAGCGTGCTCGGAGGCGGGGACGTGAAATACCACCTGGGCGCCACGGGCGCGTGGTCGGGACCGGACGGACGCCCGCTTCCGGTGACGCTTGTTCCCAATCCGAGCCACCTGGAGGCGGTGGATCCCGTCGTGGTGGGGTTGGCCCGGGCCGAGCAGGACCGTCGCGGCGGAGACCGGAGGCGGGTGCTTCCGGTCCTCGTTCACGGCGACGCGGCGTTCGCCGGCCAGGGAATCCTGGCCGAGACGCTGAATCTGGCGGACCTTCCGGGCTACACCGCCGGCGGGACGGTCCACGTCATCGTCAACAACCTCATCGGGTTCACGGCCCCGCCGGAAGCGCTTCATTCGTCCCGGCACGCGTCGGACGCGGCGCGGCGGCTGCCGATCCCGATTTTCCACGTCAACGGCGAGGAGCCGGAGGCGGTGGCGCGCGCGGCGGCGATGGCGGCCGACTACCGGGCCGCGTTCCGCAGCGACGTGGTGCTGGACCTCATCGGATACCGCCGGCACGGGCACAGCGAAGTGGAAGATCCCACGGTGAGCCAGCCGCTTCTATACGGGGAGATTGCGAAGATCGCGCCGCTCTGGAAGTCCTACGCGGGGACGGCCGGCTTCGCCGCGGAGGAAGCCGAAGCGCGCGCCGGACGGGCGCGGCGGGCCTGGGAGGAGGCGCAGGAGCGCGCCGAGAAGGCGACGCGCCGGCCTTCGCTCTACCGTCCGGGTCCCGTCTGGGCGCCCTACTCCGGAGGTCCGCGCCCCCGCGGCGGAGTCGTGGAAACCGGCGCCGAACCCGCCCGGCTTCGCGCGTTGGGGGAGCGCCTGGCCGCCGTCCCGGAGGGCTTCGCCGCGCATCCGAAGATTCTGCAGCTGCTCCAGGAGCGCCGGCGGATGGCGCGCGGGGAGCGCCCCGTGGACTGGGCCATGGCGGAGGCGCTGGCCTTCGCTCTGCTGGCGATCGAAGGCACGCGCGTGCGGCTGAGCGGCCAGGACTCGCGGCGCGGCACGTTCAATCAGAGGCACGCCGTGTTCATCGACGTCCGCACCGGCGCCGAGTACGCGCCCCTGGCGAACCTCGACCCCGGACAGGCTCCGGTCGAGTGCTTCGACTCGCCCCTGTCGGAGGCCGGCGTGCTCGGTTTCGAGTACGGCTACAGCCTGGGGGCGCCCGACGCGCTCGTCCTCTGGGAGGCCCAGTTCGGGGATTTCGCCAACGGCGCCCAGGTTCTCCTCGACCAGTTCGTCAGCTCCGCGGAGGACAAGTGGGGGGTGCTTTCGGGCCTGGTTCTTTTGTTGCCCCACGGTTACGAGGGTCAGGGTCCGGAGCATTCCAGCGCCCGCGTCGAACGGTTCCTCCAGCTGGCCGCCGAGGACAACTGGCAGGTGTGCCAGCCCACGACGGCGGCGCAGTACTTCCACCTCCTGCGGCGGCAGGCGCTTCAGACCTGGAGGAAGCCCCTCGTGATCTTCACGCCCAAGAGCCTGTTGCGCCACCCGGCGGCCGCCTCGCCCCTGGAGGCTCTGGCCCGGGGAGGGTTCCGGCCGGTGCTGGCGGAAGAGATCGGAAGGGACACGGATTGTCTGCTCCTGGGCTCCGGCAAGATCGTCCACGAACTGCGCCAGGAGCGGGACCGTCGGGGCCTGCGGAAGGTCGCGATCGCCGCGCTCGAGGAGCTTTATCCGTTCCCCGAGGAGGAGCTGAGCGGGCTCCTCGCGGCGCTGCCGCCGGCGGCGGAAGTCGTCTGGGTCCAGGAGGAACCGGCCAACATGGGGGCCCTTTCCGGCGTGTGGCCGGCGCTTCAGAGATTGGCCGCCGGGCGTCGCCTGCGGAGCGTCAAGCGGGCCGCCAGCGCCAGTCCCGCCACGGGATCGGCCGGGGCGCATCGCGCGGAGCAGGCGGCGCTTCTGAGCCTGGCCTTTCTGGGGCGTCCGTCCGCGTGAAGCGTTACGTCAGAGCGCGCGCGGTCCGACCACGGCCTTGAGGATGTGCCCGGCCAGCTTTTCTTCTTTCATCTTGGCCAGGCGGCCCACCGAGATGAGGCCCACCAGCCGGCCCCGACGGTCCAGGACCGGGAGCCGCCGCACGCGGCGCTCGCAGAGGATCCGCGCGGCTTCCCACAGATCCGCGTCTTCGCCCACGCACGCCGGCTCGCGCGTCATGACGTCGGCCACGCGGGTGGCGGCGGGATCACGGCCCTCGGCGGTCACCCGCAGGGTGATGTCGCGATCGGTCAGCACCCCGACGACCCGGTCGGTTTCGCAGACCGGAAAAAGGCCTGCGTCGAAGAGGCGCATCTTGCGGGCGGCCTCCTCCACCGAGTCGGAGGGCTCCAGGGTTTCCACGTCCGGCGTCATGACGTCGCGCACCTTCTTGATCACGGGTTCCTCCTGGGGTCCAGCGAATACCGGAAACCCGGGGCGAGCTTGCCTTCCCCCCGGATCCGGAAAACGACCGTGGCGGACAGCTCCGAAGCGCCGGCAAGGTCCAGAGGGTCGAGCTCGGATTTGAGGTACGGGACGGCGTGGTCGTGTCGGGCGGGCCAGCCTTCCGGCAGGGCGCGCGCGCGTCCTTCGGCGGTCGGGAGCGGAGCCCCCTGCGGTCGCAGGAGAACCATCTCGGCCCACCAGCCCGGTGTGCCTCGGATGGGCCGGACGGCGTGCTCGTGGTCCGCCGGGAGCGCGTCCTCCGGCTTGGGGTGCGTGAACTGCATGGGCAGGGTTCGGCTAAGAACATCCGCGGCCCGGACGTGCAGGGACGCGGAGGCGTCGCGCGGATCGATGGGGCGGAAGGCCGCGTCCCAAAGGTAGACCCGGATCTCCAGCGACGGGGGCCCCGCCGGCTCCTGAGGTCTCACGCGGTCGGTTTGAAGGAGTCCCGGCAAGGCAAGCATCGCATAATGGATCCATCTCATGCATTCACCGTCACGGCGGGGGGTATGGGGCGGGATCGGAAGAGGACCGTCCCTGAGGGGGAGCCCACGCGGCGCGGCGGCGTTATGGTCCCGTCATAACGGGAGCGGGCCGGCGGGTTCCGAAGGGTGTGGGCCGGGACCTCGGGTGGTGGGTCGCCTCGGCCGGGATCGCGGGTGCGACGTCGTGCGTCGCCTTCGGGGGCTTTTGCGGGTCCGAGGGCGGAGGCGCGGCCCTTCCGGCGGCCGGGTTTGCGCTTTTGACGCTTTTCGTCTACGTGTCGGGGCGGCGAGGCGGCCGCGCTCCCATAACATCCGACAGGGTCTGTGGATCTATGTACAAGACAAGACTCCGTGCTTGACTTCCCGGACCGCGCCCGCTAAGGTCTGCGCTGCGAATCGGTTGGGTATAAGATGTTGGAACGAGCCGTGCCCGGACCCGCCCCGCGGCCGCCCGGGGAGAAGGAGGGAGGGAGAATGGGATCGGACGTCCCCAAGACCGCCGTGGACCACCCTGTTCCGGGGGATGCCCGGGACGCGACCGGTCCGGCGCCCGTTCCGGCCGCGCCGCCGAACGCGCCGGAGTTCAAGTCCGACGAGGAACCCGATTCCTCGCTCATGCGAAAGGCCATCCAGGGGGACATGGGCGCCTACGCGGTTCTCTTCAAGCGGCACGCGGACCGGATCTGGCGCATGGCGTACATGATCCTGCACAGCGCGGCCGCGGCCGAGGATGTCGTCCAGGAGACCTTCACCCGCGGCCTGCTTCACATCAACAGTTACCGCGGGGAGGCCGAGCCGAGGGCGTGGTTCTCCTCGATCGCGTTCAATATGTGCCGGCACTATCTGCGCGACAAGAACAAGGAAGCGGAACTGGCGGACTCCCAGAAGCTGGAACGGGGATGCCGGATCCGAAGGCCCCGGACGCGGGGCGCGCTCTCGAGCGCGATCCGCCGCGAGAGCAACCGCCTGCTGGCCGTGGCCCTCGGGTATCTCACCGAAGCGCAGCGCGAGGTCTTCGTCCTGCATTACGTGGACGAGCTGCCTTACGAGGACGTGGCCCGCATTCTGGACATTCGCGCCGGGGCGGCGCGCGCCCTGGCCCATCGCGCCAAGGCCGTCCTTCAGAAAAAGCTCGGCGTGAACGCCGACCTCCTGCGGAGGGACTGACGCGGCGACCGGCCTGTCCGTATTCGAGTAACTTTTTCCGACCGTGCGGCTCTCATGAGGGTGACCGATTTCACGATCCTTCTCGTCGAGGACGATCCCAACGATATTGTTCTCATCCAGCGGGCCTTCGCCAAGGCGGCGCTGGTCAATCCCCTGAGAATCGTCCGCGACGGCGAAGAGGCGCTTCAGTACCTGGCCGGCCGGCCTCCGTATACGGATCGCGGCCGGCATCCCCTGCCTTCCCTGATCCTTCTGGACCTGAAGCTTCCCCGCAAGTCCGGCCTCGAAGTGCTCGAATGGATCCGGCAGCAGGAACATCTCGGGCACATTCCCGTGATCGTCCTGACCTCGTCGCGCGAGATGAGGGACGTGAACCGGGCCTACGAACTGGGGGCCAACTCGTATCTGGTCAAACCCGTGGGCTTCGAAGGTCTCCTCGAAATGGTCAAGGCGATCGGGATGTACTGGGTGATCCTCAACAAGGGGCCGGAATCCCCCCGCCCCGCCCCCACCTCTCTTCCGGACGCTTCGGAGCGCTCGTAACGGCGCGGTTCCGCCGGGGATCCGCGGGGCGGAGAGCACGATGCCCCGATCCCGCAAGGGAAAAGGCAGGAGAAAGGCGCACGGGAAGGGCCGCGCCCGCCGCATCGTCCCCGCCCCGCCGCCCGAACCCGCCGGCCGCACGCCCCCGGAAGCCCAGCTCCAGGAGCGCCGTCGCCGCGAGGAGGAAATCCTCCGCCAGCAGGAAGGCGAAGAATACGGCGCCGGCGGGATCTGATCCGGCGGCCCATAACGTTTTCGCCGGTTCCGGCTCCGTAAGACGGTTACGGGATGCGTTTTCCTGCCGCGCGCGCCTCGCGCGGGATAAACCCTGGAGGCTCCGCCATGCGCCACCCTTCCAAACCCCTCGTGCTCGTCATGGACAAGGATTCCACCGAACTGACCGACCTCTACGCCCTCCTGGACCGCGAGGGGTATCTCGTGGCGACGCGGTTGTCGGGCATTGAAGCGCTGAAGTACGTCTCCCAGCACAAGCCGGAGCTCGTGGTCATCAGCGGACGCAGCATCTCCGAGGAGGAACTGAGCATTCTTGAGCGCACCAAGAGCATTTCGCCCCGCACCCACGTGGTGCTTCTGTGCTCCCACGGCGGATGGCCGCAATTCATGGACGTCGTGGAGCGGGGCGGCGACGACCTCATCCTCAAGCCGTTCAAGAACGAGGAAGTCCTGAACGCCGTCCGGCGGGCCACCGACCGGGCGCGGCAGGAACGCCCGGTTTCGGAATCGGCCTCCGCTTTCTGACTCCGGCGCCGGGTTCGCGACGCCTCGGGCCAGGTCCCGGGGGCGGATCCCCCTACTCGACGGTGACGCTTTTGGCGAGATTGCGGGGACGGTCCACGTCGCGTCCGAGGGCCACCGCCGCGTGGTAGGCCAGAAGCTGCAGCGGAATCACCGCCAGGATCGGCGAGAAGATCTCCTCGCAGGGCGGAATCTCCA
>DATLZA010000041.1 GCA_035574235.1 Planctomycetota bacterium
ATCGGTCTGGAGATCGGCGGCTGCCGCATCGTGGAGCTGATCGCCCGCGGATCGATGGGGGCGGTCTACAAGGCCAAGCACCTGGGGCTCAACCGCTTCGTGGCCGTGAAAATGATCCCCCATCTCGAAGGCAATCCCGACGTGGTCCGGCGCCTGCTTCTCGAGGCCCGGGCGGCGGCCAAACTGGAACATCCCAACATCGTCCAGGTGCACGACGTGGGCTTCCAGAAGGGATACGTCTTCGTCGTCATGCAGCTTCTGCGGGGGCAGACGCTCGAGGAACGGCTGCGCGAGTTCGGGATGTTCTCCGTGGAGGAAGCCTGCGACGTGGCGCGGGACGTGGCCCAGGGCCTCCAGGCGGCCCACGCCAAGGGAATCGTTCATCGGGACCTCAAGCCGGCCAACATCATCGTCACCGAGGACGGCCGCGCGCGGCTGACGGACTTCGGCCTGGCGCAGGACGTCGAAAGCGGCGAGGATTCCGCGGGGGCGGTGGTGGGAACGCCCTACTACATGTCCCCGGAGCAGTGGCTGGGGCGGCGCGCGGACGCCCGGAGCGACCTCTACGCCCTGGGAATCATCCTCTATTCGATGCTCTGCGGCCGCCGTCCGTTCGAGGGGGAGACGATCCAGGAGCTGATGCGCCAGCACCTCAAGGTCGCGCCGCCCCCGCCCGAAAAATTCAACGCGCGGCTGCCGGAAGGGATCTCCGCGATCGTGCGCAAGATGATCGCGAAGGCGCCGGCCCGGCGCTACCCGTCGGCGGCGGCGTTCCTGGCGGACCTGGACCGCTTCCGACGGGGACAGGATCCCGAGGCGCTCGGGGAGCTCGGGACGCGCCTGAAGTGCGGCTTCTGCGAGACGTTCAACCCTCCCTCCGCGAAACGCTGCCGCGTGTGCGGCGAGGCGCTGGGAGGCCCGGCCGGGCCGCTGGAGATTCTCTAGGGTCGCTCCCCGTGCTATAGTGTCCCCGACGGGCCGTAGCGCAGCCTGGTAGCGCGTCTGCCTTGGGCGCAGAAGGTCGCCGGTTCGAATCCGGCCGGCCCGACCATCCCCGCGCCGGCGGCGTCAGGCGCCTCCGGAACCGGGCGCCAGGGCGGCGGAAGGAACGTTCTCCGGCGCGCCGATCCGGAGCCGGACCGCCAGAGAGAAAAGCGCAGCCCCGCCGGCCGCAAACACCGCCCCTCCCGCGCGGTGAAACGCCTCGTAGGCGAAGGTGTGCTCCCCCTCCCAGAGCAGGTACAGCACGATGAGGCGAACGAGATTGAGCGCCGTCATCCCGGCCGCCACCGCCGCCGCGCCCACAAGCCGGCGGCGCCAGGAGATCGGATAGAAAAGAAGGCAGAGCACGGCCGCCGCCAGATACGTCAGGCCCATGCATCCCCGCGCATAGACGAACGGGAAGGCCCCCACGACCGAGGGGCCCTCCGCGCGCACCGCGGCGCCGAAAAGGCGCATCGTCTCCGCCTGGAGCGCCGCCATCCCGCTCATCAGCGCCTCGCCCGCCCGGCGCTGAAAGGCCGAGTCTTCCGGACAAAGAAGATAGAAGAGCGAGACGGCGACGAGCGCCGCCGGCACGAAGCGGGACGCGTCGCGCCCGGCCGCCCGCAGGAAGTAGACGCCCGCCGCGACGAGAAGCCCGAAA
Source organism: Planctomycetota bacterium (assembly GCA_035574235.1). NCBI lineage: Bacteria > Pseudomonadati > Planctomycetota > Planctomycetota bacterium. Next base: position 1,646 of record DATLZA010000041.1, read on the forward strand.
AGAAGAAGCTCCGTCCCCGTCGTGCCCAGAAGGGGCGCCGCGGGAGGCGGAATGAACGCGATCCGAATCATGGTGCCCATCCTAGAGAACTCCCGGAACGAACCGCCACGGCACGCGCGCCGCGTAGTCGCGGTAGGAATCTTCGCGCCCGAGAAGCCGCTCTTCGAGGAACGCCGCGGCCGCCCCCAGGAGCGCCGCCGCTCCGAGCGCCGCCGCGTTCCAGGGGCTCCAGCGGGAAATCAGATATCCCGCCGCGATCAGGAAAAGCGCCGTCGTCATCGGATGCCGGATCCGGCGGTACGGGCCGCGCGCGACGACGCCCCGCACCGCCGGAAGGATCCCGAAGCAGTCCCCCAGGGCCACGGCGGACAAGGCCCCCAGAAGCGCCCCCGCCGCCGCGATCCATGCGCCCCCGTCCCAGAGCACCCGACCTTCCGCGCGGACGGCCAGCGGCGCCAGGACGCCCAGGAGAACGACGATCCGATGAGGCCAGGGCGCTTCCGACGAGGCCGCCTTCCGGAAGGACGCCATCCGGAACGCCCCCAGCGCCGCATAAAGGCCGAACGCGCCGAACATGATCCGCGGACCCCATCCGGATTCGTGCGCGGCCCGGTTGACGTATCCCAGAGCCAGAGCCCCGTAGAGGCCCGCGCCCGCCGCGGCCGCCAGGGCTTCCTTCCGCGTCGCGGGAATCATATCCGCCGCCCTCCCCGACGCGCCGCCAGGACGGCCAGAAGAAGAACCTCGATTCCCAGAAGGCCGCAGGAGTCGCCGCCGCTGGCTCCGCCGGTTTCGCCCGGGGGAGGAACGGACAGGGCGGGCGAATCCACGAGCCGCTCGGCGCGGAGCTTCAGCGTCCGGGGTCCGTTCACGGGCGGAGTATCGTACGACGCCGCCTGCGAGAGATCCACCGAAACCGCGGCGGCGGGGTCTTCGAGAACGAACCGCCAGTCGCCGGCCGGCAGCTGATCGAAATTCGTCCAGGAGAGCGTCGCCGGCTGGCCGGTGTTTCCGTCCACCGTGAAGGTCCATTCCACCCGGCTCCCCGCGGTCAGCGGCGTCTTGCGGAAATCGTGCGTGTACCGGCGGGGATGGACCGTCCAGTCGGAACGGTGATCGAACGACACGAGCACCCAGGGATCGGTGCCCGATCCCGGTTCCTCGGAATCGCGCACGTCCCAGGTGTCGTCCGCTTGGGGATCGACGCCGAAGGCGTTTTCGGTGTCGAGCGCCGAGCCGCTCCGGGCTTCCAGGATCAGCGCCCAGCGGTCCGGATCGGGTCCTCCCGGCCCGGCCACGGCATAGGACTTCCCCGACGGGCGCGTCTTCTGGAGTCCCCCGCTCAGAGGCGGCGGAGCGTTAATCCAGAGCTCGTGGTTTGCATCCTGAACCCAGATGCCCACGGCCTGAAACGGCGCGACCCACTCCTCGCCCGGGGGAACGTTCGTCACGCCGTTATACGTGCGATACTGGGTCCCGTCCCACTTGTACATCGCGTACGAGATGCCCGCCCGGGCGACATGACCGTAGGGAGGGCCGTTGGCGGTCGAGCTCTTCCAGCTCAGCGGAGCGTAGAAGGGATTCACGAAGAGGTGGTTGCCCCGGTACTCGTTGGCCGGAACGCCGTCGGCAATCTCCTGCCCCACGGGCGTGGAGTAGGTCGTAAAGCTGAAGGCGTTCACCAGCCTGTAGCTGGGAGTGGTCGTGGCTCCGGTCCCGTTCAGAACGGGCGGCGGAGCCGGCGTCACTTGGCCCTGCGAGAGGTCCAGAACCGCCGTCGGCGGGCACCACGCGAGGTAGCCCTCCCCTCCGCGGAGCACATCGCCCGGACCCAACGGAACCCAGGTGCGGTTCGGTTCGTCGAGCCGAAAGAGGTAGGGCACGTCGTCGAGAAGCTCCGTGGCCGGAACCGTGGTTCCGAACGCGATCGGCACCCCGATGAAGCGCCAGGAGTCCCCCGACGGCGAGCCGTTCCCCGGCTGCTGCGCGACGGACCACGCGGGCGCGGCCATCGTGAACTGCGAAGAAGCGAAGGGAGACCAGACGCCGTTGGTGCGCCGGAAGCGGATCCGCCAGAAATAGGTGGTGTTCCACTCGAGGACGGGAACGGAGAAGAGGTTCGCCGTCCCTTCTCCGTAGGGAATCTCAGGACAGAACGCCCCGTTCCCTACGTTGTTGGCATTGGGAATATCCACGCCGTCGGGATTCGGGGGAGCCGGTCCCTTGCTGTTCCAGTGGGTGATGGTGCCGAAGGTCGGATCCGTCGTCACCTGAATCTGAAACCGATTGACCGGGCCGCCCACCGCGTTGCGCGCCCGGAAGTCCGGCCGGTGGTCGTCCACCGCGGGCGGAGCGGCCTGCTGCTCCACCTGGAGCTGATCGGGGGGACTCTGAACCGCTCCCGCGGCGACCCAAACGCAGGCGACAAGAAGTCCGCTCATGATGCTCCCATCCGGCCGCGACCTAATTCAAATTGTACCTCATAAATTCCGTCTCCGCACGCGTGGACTGATCAGGGACATCGTTACCACCCCCTCGGGGAGAACCTGATCGCTCTTTCGTACCTGGATTGCCGGGTCATGCGGCGTCTGGTTCGCTTGGCCCACCTCTACCACGAGGCGATCGGTCCCCGGCGCAGCCCTTGGGTCCGCTGCTCCCGCGGTCGGAGGGTCTGGCGATGACCCCTTCGTCCCCTCCAATGTTCGGACCCCCCGCCTCGGTCTCCCCTCACCCCTCCCCGGGGGAGACCGAGGCGGGGGCCGTTCCCGCCCTCTTCCCCCGCCGAGGCGTTCGCACGGCGAGTGACCGCCTCGCGGGCACGAGCCGTGCCGCCTCGGCGGCCCCTCCCTTCCTCTGGAGATCCGGCGCTCTTCCCAGTAAAAAACCCTCCTGGCGGTGGCTTCAACACGTTCGGACGCTTCCGCGTCCTCCAGGAGGGTCTATGCGCTACTTTACCGCACGAGGCCTTATGAAAGACAACGGTTTTAC
>DATLZA010000042.1 GCA_035574235.1 Planctomycetota bacterium
CACGCCGTACGCGCGCCTCAGCCGCCGCACGATCTCCCGCGCCAGCTCCAGGTGCGCCACTTGGTCCTCCCCCACCGGCACCCGCTCGCCCCGGTAAAGCGCCACGTCCGCCGCCTGAAGGAGCGGATACCCCAGAAGCGCATAGGAGGGCGCCTCCCTCCCCCCCAGCCGCGCCGCCTCTTCCTTATAGGTCGGCGAACGCTCCAGCATCCCCACCGGAGCCAGCGACCCCAGGATCCAGAAGAACTCCAGATGCTCCGGAACCGCCGACTGGACGAACATCGTGCAGCGCTCCGGATCCACCCCGCAGGCGATCCAGTCCGCCACCATCTCCCGGATCCACCCGGCCACGCGCCGCGGCTCCTCCCGCCGATCGACGAGCGCGTGCCAGTCGGCCGCGAAGAAAAAGCAGTCGTGGTCCCGTTGGAGCGCCGTCCACGCCCGCAACACCCCGACGTAGTGCCCCAGGTGAAGCGGCCCCGTGGGACGCATCCCCGAAACGACGCGCCGGCCGACGCCCATCGCGATCCCCCTTCGTGGACCTCCGGCGTTTCCCCCATGTTACGGAACGTAACGCGCCCGCGACCCCGCCCGGGGAGCCTGATCGGGCACGCGGCTTGCTCTCCTTGACCCGTCCTTCGGCAAGGAGGTGCGCCATGCTGCAAAGGTTGTTCGAAAGCGTGTTCCGGAACGACGCCCCGGCGGCGCCCGCGGGAAACGCCCGTGCGTCCCTCGTCCTGTCCCTTCCCGCCCCCCTGCGCGGCCCCGTCGAGGAGCGGCTCCCGGGAATCCTCTCGACCGCCGAGGTCTTCCGGCGCCTCTTCGCCGAGGCGCAAACGTCCGTCAAGGTCTTCTCGCCCTACGTGGATCCCACGTTCACGAGCCTCGCCCAGTCCGCCCGCGCGCCCATCCAGATCGTCACCACCCTCCGGGAGGCGCGCCAGCGGTCCAACCCCGTCCTGGAGCGGTTCGCCTCCGCGCGACCGCTCGCCGTCCGGTATCTCCACGAGAAACACGCCCGCGCCCAGATGTTCCAGCTCCACGCGAAAATGATCCTGGCCGATTCCTCCCGGGCCTACCTGGGAAGCGCGAACCTCACGGACACGAGCCTCCACTACAACTTCGAGCTCGGAATCTACCTCGAGGATCGGGACCTCGTCGGCCGGCTCCACGCGCTCTTCGACTACGTCTTCGATTTCGCCGCCAAGCCCGCGGAGGCGCTGTGAGAGACCGTCCTTCCGCCAGGATCTGGTGGGTTTACGTCCTGCACTCGACCGGGGCCCCGGCCCGGCGTTACGTGGGGCGGACACGGGACCTGCCGCGGGCTCTCCGGCGGCACGAGGCGGGCCGCGTGCCGGCCACCCGGACGGGCCGCCCGTGGGATGTCGTGGCGGCGTTCGCGCTGCCGGACCCGGCCCGCGCCCGGGCGCTCTGCGACTGGCTTAAATCCCGGTCGAATCGCGTTCCGAAGGGAAAATCGACATGAAAAGGGACAACCGTCCTCCGTTCCTTGTGCGCGCCGGGCCGCGCGTTCTACAATCCTGCCCCGATGCGCCTCCGGCGGTACACTCTGGCCGCGCTCGTCTACGACGCGGTGGTCTTCGTCGTCTGGATCGTCATCCCGATCCGGGCGCACGCGCTCGGGGCCGGAGCCACCCAACTGGGACTCCTCGTCACGGTCCACAGCGTGCTCTACACGGTCAACAGCCTGCTCATGGGCCGCCTGGCGGACCGCGCCTCCAAGCCTCTTCTGGCCCTCCTGGGATGCGCGGGGGCGGCGGCGGCCTGCCTGATTCTGCGCGGGGCGGAGCGGCTGGAAACGTTCTTCCTGGGCGTGCCGATCCTGGCGCTTGCGGCCAGCCTCTTCTGGCCCAGCATCCAGGGATCGATCGGCGCCGAAACGCCCCCCCATCGGATGGAGCGGGCCCTCGGGCTCTTCAACGTCATGTGGTCGATCGGAAAATCCCTGGGCTTTCTCTCGGGCGGATGGCTCGTGGCCCGGACCGGACCGGCGGGGACGCTCGCCCTGGCGGCGGCGCTGGCGGGAGCCGTAATGCTTTTCTACCCCTGGACC